>CAMVRS010000004.1 GCA_947169935.1 uncultured Lachnospiraceae bacterium | reverse complement strand
TAATTATTTTGAATAAAAATAATTATTAAGTTTTTCGTTTTCTTTGTTTAATTCGTTGTTGATTAATTACTTACTGTCTTCAAAGAATTTATCAACATTTTGTTCGTACCACCAAGAGGTGTAGGGAAGTTTGGTGCGTTTTGCAAGATTTTCTTCAAAAGTTCGGTGCTCTCTACAATGCATTCCAGTTTGGGGCTCCCCCTCATGCAGGTATGGCACCCGGCGTTGACCGTATGATCATGCTGTTAAAGAATGAAGAGAACATCCGCGAGGTAATAGCATTCCCTATGAGCGGTACAGCTCAGGATCTTATGTGCGGTGCGCCTTCCGAGGTGACAGAGCTGCAGCTCAGGGAAACCCATATTAAAGTAAGAGATTAAAGATCCTTCGGGCTAAAGCCCTCAGGATGACTTTAACTCCGTTGTCATTCTGAACGAAGAAACCGGGCACATGTCATTCTGAGCGAAGAAACCGGGCACATGTCATTCTGAGCGAAGCGAAGAATCTTAAATTACAGGTGATAAAAAATGGCAAATGTTATAAGTGACGAAACTATCGAATACGTAGGCATACTTTCCAAGCTCAAACTGGATGATGCAGAGAAGGAACAGGCCAAGAAGGACCTGGAAGAGATGCTGGATTATATCGACCAGCTTGGCGAGCTTGATACCGAAGGTGTTGAGCCCATGAGCCATGTACATCCCGTCAGCAACCGTTTCCGCGAGGATGTGGTTACTAACGGAGATGAGCGTGAGAAGATACTTAAGAATGCACCGGAGGAGAGAGACGGGGCATTTGTGGTGCCGCGTACATTTGACTAGACGATCGGAGGCTGATGAGAGAAAACATAGCCATCGTAATCCTATTGGTAGCAACTACGCTGATATATTCTCTGGTGATGGTAAATGTTTACGGCAGTACCGTGGCATCGGAGGATACAGCGGGATCTTCTGCGGTCTCGGAGGACACAGCGCCTTCCGGTGAGACCGCTTTTTTCCCTGTTGAAACGCCAACTCCTACGCCTGCGCCTGCTCCGGTTATAAGCGAAGAGCCGGAAACGGAGGAGGAAGAGACATCGGGAAGACTGCCTGTCTCCATAGCGGGAATGAGTGCCTGCGGCCGCTGGACTGAGGATGAGGATGATCTGCTGAGTGCAAAAGAACAGATAACCCCGACACCTTCTCCCGTGGATCTGATAATAGACCTGGATTATAATTCGGACGTAGATGATACGGCGGCGCTCAGGATCGCTGCAATGCTCGACCGCATGGGCCGGGTGCATCTGAAAGCGGCAATGGCATCCACCGGCGGGGAAAAAGTCTGTAAGGCCATGCATGCCCAGCTTTCCTATGACGGATACGGTTTGGTACCCATAGGCGCTTCAGCCCAGAATACTCCGGGCGGATCCCCTTACTGGGATGATCTGATCGATCATTATTTTACTGCAGGTGATTACAGGGTATATAACAGCGTTGAACTTTATAAATCGGTGCTCCGGGAGCTTGACCGTATAGAAAAGGATAAGGAGAAGGAGCGCAAACGCTATAAGAAAAAATTCGAATGCAAAGATGAAGATCTGCCTGAGGAATTAAAGGCAGTGCAGAAGCTTAAGATAGTTACCACCGGATATCTGGTGAATGTGGCAGGGCTTTTGCAGGATCCGGAAGGTTACAGCCTGGTATGCCGTTACGTGGACTCGATCTGGGTAACCGGCGGCGTATACATGCAGGGGGACGATCATAACTTTATCTGCACAACGGATATTGCGGAATCAGCCAGATATGTACTGGATAAATGTCCGGTGACATTGATATTCAGCTCCAGCGCCTCCATAGATAATGAAGACGGCAGCAGCATCTTCTGCGGGGCCAGCATACAGAAGCTTGATACCAGGGGAACAGATCCGGTGGCTATGGCCTACAGGGATTACGCAAAGGCAAATAACACTTCCCTGATAGGCGGACGTTATGCCTGGGATCCTTTCTGCTTATGGGTCGCATGCCTTCCGATGGAGGAAACCCAGACCCACCTGGAGGCCATTTATCTTTCGATAGACCATACAGGCAGGAACAGATTCAGCTATGATGTTCCCGCAAACTGTCAGATAATAAGACGTAATACCGATGAACAGGGATGGTATACCACTCAGCTGGATCTGCTTATAAACGCCGGGCTGAGATAATAAATGTAAACAAAATAATTTGAGAGGCAGGAAAAATGGAATTATCACAGATGAGCGCCCTGCAGCTGGGAAAGAGCATAGCTGCGGGTGAAGTAAAGGTTAAAGAGGCTCTGGATGCTGTCTTTACGGCTGTCGATGCCAGAGAGGCAGAAGTACACAGCTACATAACCATCGACAGGGAAGGGGCGTACGCTTCGGCAGAGCGTGTGCAGCAGGCCATAGATAAAGGGGAGATCAGTTCGCCTCTGGCAGGTGTGCCCGTTGCCATCAAGGATAATATGTGTACGGAAGGACTGCTTACCACCTGCGCATCAAAGATCCTCTGCAACTTTGTTCCCACATATACCGCGACGGCTGTCGAAAAGCTTCAGGCTGCCGGAGCAGTCATATTGGGAAAGACCAATATGGATGAGTTCGCGATGGGATCCACTACGGAAACGTCAGCCTATGGTGTTACAAAGAATCCCCGAAATACTGCCCATGTTCCCGGCGGATCATCAGGAGGTTCCGCAGCAGCGGTGGCAGCAGGCGAATGTTTTTATGCACTCGGTTCAGATACCGGCGGATCCATCCGCCAGCCGGCCGGCTATTGCGGCGTAACCGGTATCAAACCTACTTACGGTACCGTATCACGTTACGGCCTGGTAGCATACGGTTCATCACTTGATCAGATAGGACCACTGGCAAAGGATGTGAGTGATGCAGCGGCTATACTGGAAGCCATAAGCGGATATGACGAAAAGGATTCCACCTCAATAGCCAGGAAGGATCTGAATTTCACCGCAGCCCTTAAGGATGATGTAAAGGGAGTGCGTATAGGTATCCCCCGTGATTATTTCGGTGAAGGCCTGGATGCGGAAGTCGCAGCTGCAATAAAGAAGGCTGCCGATGAGCTGAAAGCCGCAGGGGCTGTTGTTGAGGAATTTGATCTGGCCCTTGTTAAGTATGCAATCCCTACTTACTATACGATAGCAGATGCAGAGGCCAGCTCAAACCTTGAGCGCTTCGATGGCATCAAATACGGTTACCGTACGGAAGATTACAGCGATCTGCATGATATGTATAAGAAGACCCGTTCCGAAGGTTTCGGACCCGAGGTTAAGCGCCGTATAATGCTGGGCAGCTTTGTACTTTCTTCCGGTTATTATGATGCTTATTACCTGAAGGCTTTAAAAGTAAAGGCTCTGATCAAACAGGCTTTTGATGAGGCTTTCAAGAAATATGATGTGATCCTGGGACCTGTGGCGCCCACCACAGCACCGAAGCTTGGTGAAAGCCTTTCCGATCCCATGAAGATGTATCTGGGTGATATCTATACCATATCCGCAAACCTGGCAGGTATTCCCGGCGTATCCATCCCCTGCGGTAAGGATGCGGCAGGACTGCCCATAGGAATGCAGCTTTTCGGCGACTGTTTTAAAGAGGATGTTATCATCCGTACAGCATATACCTACGAAAAGATCCGTGGGGAGTTTTAAGGAGGGGAAAAATGAAAAAAATAAAAGAATACTTCGGAGACTTTGATGCAACCGTTCTTTCAACCCGCAGGGTTATGTTCCTTGAGACCCTGGTAGCATTGCTGCTGGGTATCATCATAGGCATATTGATCGCACCTCCCAGGAAGTTAAAGATGGGCTGCAATAACGGCAATAATAATGTTGCCGAGGGAAACGGCTGCGGCTGCGGTAAAGATAAGTGCAGCGACGAAGACGATGATGATGATAAAAAGGAAGATGAGGAATAAGAGGGAGAACGACTGATGTCCAGAGAGTACGAAACTGTCATAGGTTTGGAAGTGCATGTGGAGCTTGCCACAAAGACCAAGATATTCTGCGGCTGTTCCACACAGTTCGGCGGTGATGTGAATACACATACCTGCCCTGTATGTACCGGTATGCCCGGCTCACTGCCTGTTCTGAATAAGCAGGTTGTGGAATATGCCATAGCTGTCGGACTTGCGACCAATTGCGAGATCACCAGACATGGTAAATTTGACCGCAAGAATTATTTCTATCCCGATAATCCGCAGAACTATCAGATATCCCAGCTTTATCTTCCCATCTGCAGGAACGGTTACGTTGAGATAGAGACCGAAAAGGGCGGAGCAAAAAAAGTAGGTATCCATGAAATACATATGGAAGAGGACGCAGGAAAGTTGATCCATGATGAGTGGGGAGATGTATCCCTTGTGGATTATAACCGCTCAGGCGTGCCTCTTATAGAGATAGTTTCCGAGCCTGATATGCGCAGCGCCGAAGAGGTCATAGCATATCTTGAGAAACTCCGTATGTTTATCCAGTATCTGGGAGCATCAGACTGCAAGCTGCAGGAAGGTTCCATGAGAGCGGATGTCAATCTTTCGGTACGTCCGGTTGGCAGCGATAAATTCGGTACCAGAACCGAGATGAAGAATTTAAACTCTTTTACTGCCATTACCCATGCTATAGAGAATGAGCGTGAGAGACAGATCGATATTATCGAAGCAGGCGGATCCGTTATTCAGGAGACCAGGCGCTTTGATGACAACAAGGGCGAATCCTACGCTATGCGCAGCAAGGAAGACGCTCAGGATTACAGATATTTCCCGGATCCCGACCTGATCCCTCTGGATGTTTCACAGGAATGGATCGACAGGATAAAGAGCGAGCAGCCTGAGTTCAGACCCCAGAAGATGGCCCGCTATAAAGAGGAATACGGTATCCCCGAATATGACATAGGGATAATCACCGATAATAAACACATGGCAGATATCTTTGAAGAGGCTACGCGTATATGCGGACAGCCCAAGAAGGTATCCAACTGGCTCATGGTAGAGACCCTGCGTCTCTTAAAAGAAAAGAATATGGATCCGGAGGATATCAGATATTCACCTGCGCATCTGGCAGCGCTGATCGATCTGGTAGAAAAGAAGGTCATCAATTCTTCCGTGGCAAAGGAAGTTTTTGAGCGGATGTTTGAAGATGATACGGATCCCGTTAAGTATGTTGAAGAAAAGGGCTTAAAACAGGAAACGGATTCAGGTGCGATAAAGGCTATCTGTGAGCAGGTAATAGCTGATAATCCCCAGTCCGTGGCTGACTATAAGGCTGGTAAGGAAAAGGCTATAGGTTTCCTGGTCGGACAGACCATGAAGGCTGCAAAAGGCAAGGCAGATCCCGGAACGGTAAATGCTCTGCTTAAGGAGCTGTTGTCATAGAATGAAACTGCGTTTTATCATTGGCGGTTCAGGCAGCGGAAAGAGCAGTGAACTGCAAAATGAGATCATCCGGCGTTCCATGGAGGAGCCCGGGCGTCAGTATATAGTGGTGGTGCCGGACCAGTTCACCATGCAGACCCAGAAGGAAATGGTGGAGCGGCATCCCGCAAAAGGAATAATGAACATCGATGTGCAGAGCTTTGGAAGGCTCTGCCATCGTATTTCTGACGAGGTTGGCGCTAAAGAACGTATCATTTTGGATGATACGGGAAAGAATCTGGTGCTCAAGCACCTTTCGGCGGAGCTTGCCGAAAAACTGCCGGCCATCGGCTCTTCCCTTTCCAGGAAGGGTTATATTCATGAAGTAAAATCAGTAATATCGGAATTCATGCAGTACGGTATCGGACCGGAATCGGTAGGCCGTCTTTCTGAGTATGCGTCGGAAAAGAAAGCACTCTGTGCAAAGCTTAAGGATCTTAAGACAGTATATGAAGCGTTCAATTCCTATCTTGGAGAGCGCTACATCACAAAAGAAGAAAAGCTGGATATACTGGCGGGACAGATAGAAAAGTCAAAGCTTCTGAAAGGAAGCGTGGTGGCTTTTGACGGGTTTACCGGTTTCACTCCCGTGCAGGAAAATGTTATACGCAGGCTTTTTCACTGCTGTGAGGAATTGATATTTACCGTTATCATGCCGGCTGCCGAATATGAGCAGTACAGAAATGATTTTGATGAGCACAGGCTCTTTTCTTTAAGTATGAAGACCATGCGCTCACTGGAACAGATAGCAAAGGACGAAGGAGCGCAGCGTGGGGAAGATCTGCTTCTTAAGGATGCGGCGCCGCGTTTTATGGCATCCCCGGCCCTGGCTTTTCTGGACGAAAACATATTCAGAGGCAATGATAAGGTTTTTGGCGGGGATCCTGAGGGCGAGATATATGCCTTTGCGGCTGCCGACCCCCACGAGGAGATGGCAGAGATCTTCAGGCGGATAAAGAGCCTCACCCACGAAGGCGGACTGGCCTACAGGGACATAGCTGTGATCACGGGTGATCTGGAAAGATACTCGCCTTATGTCAGTGAGCTGTCACGTATGCATGATATCCCCTGTTTTGTGGATATCAATCAGAAACTGGAGCATAATCCTTTCACGGAGTTTCTGCGTTCGGCTATGGAATGTGTGGACAGGGGATATGCGTTTGATAATGTGATGCATTTCCTTCGCAGCGGTCTTTCCGGCGTAGATGCGGATGCGGCAGATGAGCTGGAGAATTACCTGCTGGCTACGGGGATGCGCGGAGCCAAGGCCTGGAGCAGGCTTTTCGCAAGGCGGCCTTCCTATATGAAGGGGGATGATGAGGCGCTGCTTCGCGTGAACGAGACCAGGCAGCTCATCTGGGATAAGACAGAGGTCTTAAGGCGTCCCGGGCCCAAAGCAAAGGCGGAAGAATATGCAAAGACCCTGTATGAATTTATAGTGCAGAGCGGTGCTTACGATAAGCTTACGGAATACGCCGGGTATTTCAGGGAAAACAATGACCAGGTCCGCGAGAAGGAATATGATCAGGTTTATGAGGCTGTATGCAGGCTTTTAGAGCAGACAGCTTCATTACTGGAAGGTGAAGAGATCAGCCTTTCGGAGTTTATAGAGATATTCGTATCGGGCATAGAAGAGGTAAAGCTGGGCGTTCTGCCCCAGGATATAGACAGGGTGGTAATAGGCGATATGGAGCGTACCCGTCTAAAGCCCGTAAAGGCAGTTTTCTTTGCAGGACTCAATGACGGGATCATACCTGCAGCTTCGGGCGGCGGAGGAATGATATCGGATATAGACAGGGAGTTCCTGGGAGAGTCAGGCTTTGTTTTGTCACCTACACCCAGACAGCGTATGTTTATACAAAGGCTGTATCTGTATCATGCATTGGGCAGGGCATCGGATAAGCTGATACTTTCCTATTCGGCTGCCGACAGGAAGGGTGACAGTCAGAGGGTATCGTATCTGATGAGCCGCATAAGGGAGCTTTTTCCGGCGCTTAAGATACAGCGCGCCTTAAGGCGTGATGACGAGCTGCCTGCCATGGGAGAGATGGCTATCATGCTTTCCGCATACGCCTCCGGTATTATGCCGGCAGATAAAAAACCGGTATTCTACACGGATTACGAAATAATGAGGACCAGGGATAAGGAAAAGCTGGATAAACTCACGAAAGCTGCTTTTTATCATTATGTCCCTAAAGTACTTGCAAAAGAAGCAGTGAATAAGCTGTATGGTGAACAGATCACGGGCAGTGTAAGCCGTATGGAGAGCTTTGCGGCCTGCGCCTATGCCCATTATCTGAGTTACGGTCTCAGATTAAGGGAAAGAGAGAGCAACGAGCTGGAAAGCCCCGATATGGGCAGTATTTATCATGACGTACTGGAGCGCTTCGGCAAGATGCTTGATGAAAAAGGGATGGAGTGGGCTGCCGTAAGAGCAGCATTTGTAGATGAAACGCTTCCCGGTATTATGACTGATGTGGCTGCGGAATACGGCACGGAGAAACTGTATCAGGATGCGATAAGCGCATACGTATATAAACGCATGGGCAGGATATTAAGGCGAAGCATACTCACTGTGGCGTTCCAGCTGTCAAAGGGTTCCTTCAAACCTGCAAAGTATGAATACAGATTTGAAAGGAATATCGAGCCCGAGCCGGGTGTCAGTATGCGGCTTACGGGCAAGATAGACAGGCTGGATGAATACAGGAAAGACGGTAAATGTTATATCAAGGTTACTGATTATAAATCCGGAAACAGAAGCCTGATGCCGGAAAAGATATGGAGTGGAGAGCAGCTCCAGCTCCCGGTATATCTGTACGAAGCTGTCAGGAAAGCCGGAGAGGGGGCTGTTCCAGCTGCGCTTTTCTATTATGTGCTGACGGATCCCTGGATAAAGCTTAAGGATAATGAGACTGCCGATCCGGAGACAAAAATACCTGGGATGCTGAAACCCAGGGGATTTATAAGCAGTGATATGAATGTGATACGTGCTCTTGACGGGAATATTAACGGCTGGTCGGATGTTATGGCGGTGAGTATCACCGGGAAGGGTGAGATATCCGCGAATACCAAATGCACACTGCCGCCGGAGGATATAAAGGCTTTGGCCTTGTATGCAGAACGAAAACTCCTGGGACTGGGTAGGGAAATGTTGACCGGCATGATTGATCACAGACCCATGAACGCGAACAGCTGCAAGTTCTGTCCCCATAAGGATGAATGCATGTTTGATCTTAACCTTCCGGGCTGCGCATATTCCGAAGAGAATATCAGCAGGGATGAGGCATTGGAGCGGATCAGAAAAGCAGCCGGTAACGATACAGAGGAATAAATGGAATATACTACAGAACAAAAAATTGTAATAGAGACAAGGGGAACGAATCTGCTGGTGTCTGCAGCTGCGGGCAGCGGTAAGACTGCTGTGCTCAGCGAAAGGATACTTTCGCTGCTCGTTGACGAGAAAGCGCCTGTGGATATCGACAGGCTGCTTATCGTGACATTCACGCGCGCTGCGGCTGCGGAAATGAGGGAACGCATCGGTAAAGCCATTTCGGGATACTGCGCGGAACATCCCGGGAACAGGCATATGGAGAGACAGAGCGCCCTTCTGAATAATGCACAGATAACTACTATAGATTCATTCTGTCTTTTTGTTGTGAAGAATAATTTTTCCGATATAGATCTGGATCCGGGGTTCCGTATACTGGATGAGGGCGAGAAACAGCTGATGCTGAGCGACTGTCTTGCCGAACTGATGGAAGATAAGTATTCAGGGGAAGATGAAAGCTTTCTGCATTTTATGGACAGTTACTGCAGTGGCGTAAAGGACGGGAATACCCAGAAGATGATCCTGGGCCTGTTACAGCATGCCTTAAGCAATCCGGATCCCGAAGGCTGGCTTAACAGCGCGGCAGCGGATATAGTGCCTTTGGACTATGCGCAGATAGACGAAACCGAATGGTATAAATGGGGGCAGGGCAGGGCTGACAGCATGATAGCTGAGTTTAAAGCATCAGCTCTTGAGGCCATATCCATATGCAGCGGAAACAACGGCCTTCCATCCAACTATCCGGCTTGCGCTTCATATCTTAATAACATAGCAGATACTCTGGCGACCCATAAGGATTATGAGAGCAGGCATCATATAATTCAGGCACTCACCATTCCCCAGCTCAGAGGAAATAAGGAAAATGCCGATCCTTATATATTGGATTCTGCGAATGCTAAGATCGCAGAAGCAAAGACTCTGTTAAATGCAGTCTCCGAGCTGTATAAGATAGGGGAAGAGCAGCTGAAGACCACGGCAGAGAGCATCAGAAGCAATGCGGAGGTGCTGTGCGGACTCTGCCTGGAGCTTAAGCAGCGCTTTGATGCCAAAAAGAGGGAGCAGGGGCTGGTGGATTTTAACGATATGGAGCACTTTGCCCTTAAGATATTGCTGGATGAGGATATGAATCCGACCCGCGCCGCAGAGGAATACAGGGATCATTTTGAACATATCTTTATAGATGAATACCAGGACAGTAATTATGTTCAGGAATACATATTAAAGAGTATAGCAAGGGAAGATAACTATTTCTGCGTGGGTGATGTAAAGCAGAGCATATACAGTTTCCGTCAGGCAAGACCGGAACTCTTTATGGAAAAGTTCCGCGAATACGGCGCTCACCGTGGCGGGGAGCGTATAGACCTGAACAAGAATTTCAGGAGCAGACGGGAAGTGATAGACTTTGTCAATCTGGTATTTGAGGTTGTAATGCGCGAAGATACCGCAGGTATGGATTATGACAGTGATGCTAAACTCTATCCCGGGGCGCCTTACGAACCTGCAAAGGCAGATGAATACAAGCCGGAGATAGATGTGCTCCTTCTGGAAGATGATGCGGCGGTGCAGCCGGAAGACAACGCCGATGAAGATGAACAGGATGAGGATGAAGAAGATGAGGGCGGCAGCCGTGAGGAAAAGGAAAGCCGCATGGTCGCCGACCGCATAAAGCAGCTGATGGCAGAAGGCCTTACCGTATGGGACAAGCAGCAGGAAATATACAGACCGCTGCGTTACAGCGACATAGTTCTGCTGGTAGCTTCTCCCAAGCCTTATGAAAAAGCGTTGAGAAATGCGTTCGGACAGGCTGATATACCCCTGTATCTGAACGCATCCACCGGATATTTTAATGCTGTTGAAGTTAAGGGGCTGGTGGCAGCGTTAAAGATCATAGATAATCCCAGGCAGGATAAGCCCCTGTATTTTGTGCTGACCTCATTTCTGGAAATCTTTGATGACGAAGAGATGATAAGCATCAGGGCGGAGGAAAAGAATCTCAGCCTTTATGACGCCCTGAAAAAATGCGCTGAAGGCAGCGGGGCTATTAAGGATAAGGCGGAAGCATTCTTTGAGTGGCTGAAGCGATACAGGGAATACGCCCGTTATATGAAGGTAAGGGAGCTGACAGAGCTGCTGATATCCGAAAGCGGATATCTTGACAGGATGAGCGCAATGCCTTCGGGAGCGGGAAGGCGTGCAAACCTGATGCTTCTTATGGAGCGTGCTGCGGATTACGAGCAGACGGGATACAGGGGGCTTTTCCATTTTGTACGTTATCTTTCCCTCTTAAAAAAACAGGAAGTGGACAGCGGAGAAGCCACGGTACTTGACGGAGCGGCGGATATGGTCAAGTGCATGACCATACATAAGAGCAAGGGGCTGGAATTTCCCGTGGTCATCTGCATGGGCTTTTACCGCAATTTTAACAAAAGAGGGCTGACGGCAGCTGTTATGACGGATGCTGCTCTGGGATTGGGACTTGATGCCATCGATCCCGCAGCCAGGACGAAGAGGACAGGATTAAAGCGGCGTTATCTTATCGAAAAGAAGAAGAGTGATGAGCTGGCGGAGCAGATGCGAAAGCTTTATGTGGCGCTGACCAGGGCGCGGGAAAAGCTGATCATCACTGACGTGCGCAGGGAACGCAGATCCTGTGAACAGCGGGAAGCCAGGGGGCATATCATCCGTAAGGCGGACTGTTTCAACGCCTTTATCTATATGGCGCTGGACCATACAGGATCCGCCGGGGGATATATCAGGTATATAAGTGATACCGGCAGCAGCAAAAGGGCAGAGAAGGAGTTAAAGAGGGCTTTTGAGGACCGTGATCTGCTGCTTTCGGATAAGATACCTTCAGATGAAAATATAAAGGCTGCTATACTTAAGGGGCTGGAGATCCGCTACAGTCATCCGACTCTTAAGGGGCTTTTCACCAAGACCAGTGTTTCCGAGCTTAAACGCGCAGCCTATGAGGACGAAGAGGCGCATCCGGTATTTGAAACCGATATCAGATCCGCCTACGTTCCTTCTTTTGCGGCTGAAGAGGAAAAGAGCGGTGGCACGGCCAGGGGCAGCGCTTATCACCGTATACTGGAACTGCTTGATTATTCGGACTTTAACGAAGCGCAGCTACCGGTATGGATAAAGAAGAATATTGAGAGAGAGACGGCATCGGGCCGGCTTTCGGAAGAATATGCACAGCTTATCCGGCCGGAGGCTGTGGAACATTTTCTTAAGCATGATGTGAGCAGGCGCATGATATCTGCTGCAGCAGAGGGGAAGCTCTGGCGTGAACAGCCCTTCTTTATGTCCGTACCCGCAGGGAGACTGAATGAGGCCTTTCCCGAAGGTGAAAATGTGCTTATACAGGGTGTGATCGATGCTTTCTGGCAGGAGGGCGATGAGCTGGTACTGCTGGATTATAAGACCGACCGGGTTGATGGGGAGGAAGAGCTGAAAAAACGGTATAAAATGCAGCTTGAGCTATATTCTGAGGCCCTTTCCGGGATCAGGGGAATGAAGGTCAGGGACATGCTGATATACTCATTTTGCATTGATCGTTTCATATATTTGTGATTTCGTGAAAACTGATAGATTTTTTTAAACCTATCTGCTATAATGAATCGACTTATATTTGGAGTAAATATATATGCAGATGACGGAAGCCGAAAAGGGCTTGCTTGACATTGGTTATAAGATGGCTACCGAGTCCAGGTTCATGCTTTTATTTGACACGATCCTGGAAGGTTGCATGCATTATACGAATGCCGACGGGGGCACTCTCTACATGCTGGATGAAGAAGAGGGCCGCCTTGTTCATTTGCTCGATGTAAACAGATCTCTCGATGTGGGATCGGAGTCCAGGGGTGCAGCATCCCAGGCAGATATGCGTAAGGCAGATGACACGGAGAGCAATATATTTACCCATACCTATCATAAAAAGTGTCTTCTTAATATAGCGGATATCTATGATATCAACGAATTTGATACCAGATTCATAAGAGATTTCGATAACAGATATTCATACAGGACCAGATCCGTTCTGATGGCGCCTATATGTGTGGCAGGAAAGAAGGTTCTGGGCGTCATGATGCTGTATAACTGCATGGATGATGATGGCAACGTCATACCCTTCACCAGGGATTGCGAGCACACGGTAGCATCACTTACGGCGCAGATGGCCAATACGGTCACCAATATGAACCTGATCCAGGACATGACAGAGCTGCTGGCATCCTTTGTGCGCTGTCTGACCACCGCTATCGATGCCAAGACACCTTATAATGCCAATCATACCCGCCATGTGGAAAAATACTGCATGATGGTGGTGGATTATATAAATGCCCAGTACACCAGGGGCATTGCTGATGTATATATCAGCCAGAACGATAAAGAGCAGCTTTCCATGGCTGCACAGCTTCATGATATCGGAAAGATCATTACTCCCCGTGAGATCCTGAATAAATCAACGCGTCTCGGCGCTGCTTACGACGGTTTAAGGAGCAGGCTTGAGAAGATACGCCTGATGAAGAAGATAGATATGCTCGAGGGCAGGCTGGATAATGCAGACTGGAAGCTTGAGGATCTGCGTATCGAAAACTTCCTTGAGAATCTTGAACGCCTTAACATCTGCGATTTCCTTACGGATACGGATATCGCGCGTATAGATGATATAGGCAGCCAGGTATACCAGCCGGAGGAAGGGGATCCCATCCCTTACCTTACCGAGGAAGAAAAGAAATACCTTCATATCAGGGCAGGCACGCTCACGGATGAAGAAAGAGATCTGGTCCATGAGCACGTGGTTTATACGGATAAGATACTTGCGGATATCAATTTTACCGAGAAATACGATAAAGTCCGCCGCATAGCAGCCGATCATCATGAATACCTTGACGGAAGCGGTTATCCCAACGGACTAAAGGGTGACCAGCTGGATCTGCTTACCAGGATAATAACAGTGTGCGACATCTTCGACTCACTTACCGCTGATGACAGACCTTATAAAGGACCTATGCCTGTAAATAAAGCCTTCGGCATCTTAAGGGCTATGGTGGAGGAAGGTAAGCTGGATGAGTCGGTAGTAAGATTTCTTGAAGAATGTAATCCTTTTGAAAAGAAGGGGGAGCTTTGAAAAAGCTCCCCTGTTTTTTTATGCTCTCTGTTTAGTTTTCCGAAACCGATACGGCTTTGGTATCTGTGTTTATGGCCAGCTGGCGGACGCGCCCCAGGGCGTTTTTGACAGCCGGGATCTGTATAACTATAAGGGTAAGGGCCATCTCACTGAAAATGTATATAGCGTTATATACCAGCGAATAGCTCAGTGCGCCCCATCCTTCCCAGGCATAAGATCCGAAGAATACCCAGCCGGAAAGTACAGCGCATATGTAACGGCCGACCACCGCGATGATGAATCCTATAGTCAGGCCGTTCTTTTTATCTTTAAGGATACCTGAAAGTCCCAGTACACTGAAAGCCAGCAGATAATCGATCACCAGCTGCAGGGGATGTACTACGTATGGATCCAGTATGAGCTGTAAGAGTCCGTATGTAAGACCGCACATCGATCCTACACCTACGCCGTACCAGTACCCGGGCAGGCATATGATGAGCATAGAGAAAAGCGTAATGGATCCGCCTGTAGGAAAATGAAATAACTTCAGATTAGAGAGCACCGTTCCAAGAGCGATGGCCATTGCAGTAAATACTAACTGCTGTTCACTGATCTTACGGATCTTCTTTTTAAGAAGTACCATGCTTAAGGAAAATAAAGCTATGACACAGAGTATCAAAGCAATATTACCCGCAGAGGTGAAATTATAGATCACCCCGCCATATCCGTCGTCAGCTTGTTCAATGAAAAAAGACATTTGATTCCTCCTTCCGCCGGCATTATCCGGTTCAAGTATTAAGGGTTCGGACTTAAGTCCATCTCAGCAAAAATGCACCCCCGGTGAGATATTTATTTTCTGTACAAGCGCTTGCACAATTACGTACTATAGAAAAAATGGTATGATTTGTCAAGAGGTAAAATTATATTGAATTAAAATTCAACAAAAGTATTGACATGTTTCTTTGTACGAGTTATATTGAATGTACATTCAATGAATAATAAATCAATAAAAACCCAAGTGAAGTATCAAATGACATTTGCAGCGAACAACCACATGTCATCCTGAGCGAAGCGAAGGATCTTAAAGGAGGAAAAACAATGGCAGCAAATAAGGAAAAGGTAGTGATCATAGGCGGTGGTATCGCAGGACTTACAGCAGGCATATATGCGCTGATGGCAGGCTTCGAGACAGAGATATATGAGAAGAATTCTATCCCCGGAGGAGAGTGCATAGGCTGGAACAGAAAAGGCTATCATATAGATAACTGCATCCACTGGCTTACAGGTACAAAGAAGGGCACAGAGATGTATGAAGTATGGGAGAAGACGGGAGCCCTTTCGGATGACATCAAATGCGCAAAGATCGACGCTTTCTATACTTCAACTTATAACGGAAAGAGCGTTACACTCTGGAACGACCTTAAGAAGACGGAGCAGGAGCTGATCGCAGCGTCACCCGAGGATGAGGAAGAGATAAAGAAATTCATAGAATATGTTGAGTATTCCAAGCAGTGTGTATTCCCCGCAGGAAAGCCCATGGAGATGTGGGGCATAAAGGATTACGTACAGATGGGAGCATCAATGAAGGACTTCCCCAAGGTAATGAAGGAATTCGGCAAGATCTCTCTTGAGGAATACAGCAAAAGATTTAAGTCGCCCCTTCTCCGGAAGATGATCTGTGATTACCTCCCTAAGGAATATGCGGCATATTCATTCCTGGTATCCTATGCCACCATGGCTGACGGAAACGGTGGCATCCCCATGGGAGCATCACTTCAGATGTCTCTGAGGATGGCAAAAAGATTTAAGGAACTGGGCGGCGTGATATGCTATAATATTGGAGCAAGCGAGATAGTACTCGATGGTAAGAAGGCTGCGGGAGTTAAGTTTGAAGACGGAAGCTTTGCAAAGGCCGATTACGTGATCCCTACAGTAGATACACATGTGCTTTTCGGAAGACTTCTTCCCGGTAAATATATGCCTAAGGAGCTTAAGGCTGCATATGATGATCCGGCAAAGTATCCTGCTACCAGCGGTTTCCAGGTGGCTTACGCAGTAAGTACGGATTTCAGCGTAGGAGAGACCGTATTCATCGAGATCGATCCCATCCGTGTAGGCAAAAGGACTTTTAACAGAATGTATGTCAAAGCATACGGTTACGATCCTGTATGCGTAAAGGACGGAAAGCAGGTGATCCAGACCTGCATCTCACAGACGGATGAGGATTATGAATTCTGGATGAGCTTAAGCAAAGAAGAATATGCAAAGGTTAAGGAAGAGCTGACTGCGGAAGTAGGAAAGCGGATCGCAGAAGCATTCCCCGAGCTTAACGGTGATATGGAATTCCTTGATGCATGGACACCCCTTACTTATGAGCGCTACTGCAATGCATATCACGGAAGTTACATGAGCTTTGTTACCACACCGAACGGCAGGCAGATCAAGCTTAAAGGACAGCTTAAGGGAATAGATAATCTCTATCTTGCAGGCCAGTGGACCAACTCACCCGGAGGACTGCCTGTAGCAGCAGCCAGCGGCAAGTTTGCCATCCAGAGGATACTTAAGAGCCTGCGCAGGGATATCAATATCTGAGAGGTACATCATGACCAGAAAAGAACAGAAAGAGGAAAGACGCCGTGCGATACTGATGACAGCTCTCACACTGTTTGTAAAGCGCGGATATTATGAGACCAAAATATCGGACATTGCCGAGGCGGTTCCCATGAGCACAGGCCTTATGTTCCATTACTTCGGATCCAAGGAAGAGCTGCTTTTGGAACTGGTAAAGATAGGTGCTGCTTCTACCGGGGCGATCAGCAAAATGGATGAGATACCGCCCCAGATATTTTTTACCGAATTCCTGAAGCGGCTGTTCGAATATTCGGCTAAAGAGCCCTGGGTATTTAATATGTTTGTGCTGATGGGGCAGGCCCGAAGAGCCGGCATGCCGGAAGAAGCCAGAAAGATAGCACTATCCACTGCGACTATTGACGAGACAGCCGTGGTGATAAAGAAAGGCCAGGAAACAGGTGTTTTCAGGAACGGTGATGCAAAGCTTTTATCCATATGTTTCTGGGCAACGGTACAGGGCATTATGGAAGAGATGGCGCTTAATGAAGAGATGACTGCGCCTGATCCTTCATGGATAGTTTCGATACTGATGAAGACGGAATAAGGAGACTGAACGGGAATAGTATAATATGTGCGGACGATATTTTACAAACATAGATATATATGCGGGAATGCCGGGAATTCTTGATATTTCGGCTGATATAACGGATATCACCGGAGATATACACCCTTCCGATATAGCGCCTGTGCTCAGTCTGCGGAACGGGAAAAGCGTATTGAATAAAATGAAGTGGGGCTACCCTGCCCCCGGGAATAAAGGTCTGCTTATCAATGCCAGGATAGAGACTATCGAAGAAAAGCCCATGTTCAGGCAGGATTTTAAGTACCGCAGGTGTGTTATACCGGCAGCGGGATTTTATGAGTGGGACAGGAGCAGACAGAAGGCGGTATTCACATTGCCGGAAAGACAGGTGTGCTATCTTGCCGGTATTTACCGTATCTGTGAGGATATGGAACATTTTACGATCATCACAACGCAGGCGAATGCTTCCATGAGTCCCATACATGATCGTATGCCGTTTATTATTAATGAGGAACAATTAACGGAATGGATGGGCGACGGATTTAAAGATATAATGAGCAGTACTATGCCGGAGTTAAGTGTGAGCATAGAAAATGAGCAGTTATCCTTTTTATAAAATGGAGGAACATAATGAAAAAGACCGGTAGATTTATTCTTGCTTTTATAACAGCCGGAGTGTTATCACTTTTCGGCTGCGGTAACGGGGACAGCATAGAGGGAACCTGGGTCCTTACGGAAGAGATCGAAGCTGACGGAAATAAGATAGATTCAAAAGAACTGGAGGAGATAGGGGTTGCCGAAACATATGTGATAAGCGGGACCGAGGTTAAGTATACCTGTGAAGCGGAGCTTATCAAAAAGCCGATCGAAATAACATTTACGCTTGAAGAACTTGGGGATAATAAGTATAAATTCAAATACGGTGACAGTTTTGATTTTGCGACTGTTGAAGTAAAAGGGAACACACTCAGTTATGAAGTGGGTGAGGAAGAACCCACAAAGATGATCTTTAAACGGCAGGAATAAGTCATATATCATTAATGTGCAGGAGAGATATATGTTACGGGAATACAGGGAAAATGCATATGAATTCTGGAACGGGATACATAAAAATGCTGAGCGTTCTTCCATCAGGACCGATGACTGGCTTGATAAGTTTGAAGAAATAATAATGGCGTCCTCCAAGCCTGTATTGGATCTGGGCTGCGGCGGCGGGAACGACACGTTGTATCTTGTTGAAAAAGGCAGGGAGATAGAACAACACCTTTATGAAACCGATTCAATGATGATCAAGAGATTCTTTGATGAAGAAGATATAAAGTATTTCTTTAAAGAATTTGAGATAGAATATATGCATGAAGAAGTCATGAAAAGATATGAGCATGTAAAATTTCTGTACAGGGTATGCTGCCGTGTGCCTGAATAAAATTTCCGGAGTTTGATATGAAACTGTATATAAAGGAACTTAGGGAAGAAAAAGGATATACGCAGAAGGAACTTGCGGATATGATGCAGGTTTCTTTTCAGACTATAAGCAAATGGGAGACAGGAGCAAACTATCCGGATATCACGCATATCCCGAAACTGGCAGATATATTCGGAGTGAGCGCCGGCGTTCTGCTTGGCATGGAGCCCCTTAAGGAGGAAAATGCGGAAGTTAAGTATGATGATGAAGTATACTGGAACCGCAAGCGCGATCTGTTAAAAGTATGGAAGAGACTCTTCTGGAATGAAGATTATTTTAGGTTCCTGGTAAAGGATGTATGGAAGTTTAAAAAGCCCATAGATATACTTGATCTTGGATGCGGCTACGGATTTCTGGGAAGCATTTTTTTGCCGCTTCTTCCCAAAGGCAGCAGTTATACCGGCGTGGAACTGGATGGGGAACAGATAAAAGAAGCGGAAGAGTATTTTGCGGATAAACCTTATCAGTGTTCTTTTATCAAAGAAAATGTCTATGATCTTAAAACCGAAAAGAAATACGATCTGGTAGTGACGCTGTTTCTTATGTCTCATCTGCCTGATCCCAAACGAGTACTGCAGATCATGAAGCAGGCTTTAAAACCCGGCGGGATGATAGTCATCATGGATGCAAATATGGAAGTGGAGCAGGCCGGTTATTATTCGGGACTGGAGCGTGAAGAAAACGGTCCAAAGAGACCTGACTTTATACCCATGTGGGAGTATGAAGTATCCCACGGACAGAGGGATTACCGTATGGCGACCAAGCTGCCCTGTCTTTTAAAGCAGGAAGGTTTTAAGGATATACAGGCGCGTATCAGCGATCAGGTTATCATCTATGAACCCTCCGATCCTTCAAAGAAACAGATGAATGAAGATTTCCGCTATGTATATACTAATGAGGATTCTTATGAAGGCGGAACAGGATATTTTATGAACCGCGGCTTAAGTCTTGATAAGGCAAACGAGATATGCGACTATTACAGCCGCAGCAGCGAATATTTTGACAAGCCGGATTCTATGGCGGTAAAAACATCGGGAGTATATTTTGTATATGCAAAACTCTGATAAAGATATAGAGATACGCTGCGGAGAATGTGAGGCAGAGCCTGCGGAAACAGGTTTTAATGAAGAGCGTCTTGAATATCTGGACAGTTATATTAAGGATCTGATGGGTGAGGGCAGGATCCGGTCCGGTAGCTATTGTATCAAAAAGAACGGAAAGATCATCGCGGATAAAGCGATGGGAACTCTGGCCTGTGAGTGGTGCGGTAATACATTATTTGATCCGGATACACTGTTTGAGATACAGTCGGTAGGTAAAGTCTTTACGGCCGTTGCGATACTTAAGCTGATGGAAGATAAAAAGCTTTATCCCGATCAGCCTGTAAAAGAATGGATCCCCGAATTTAATACAGGTGAGTATGCAAAGATAACTATATCACATCTGCTTAAACATCCCTCGGGTATCTGCGCACTGGAGGGAGTGCTGCCGCAGGATGAACGCCGCTGGTGGGAGCATATGGATGAAAAGGATCCGGCAGGCACCTGGCTTCAAGCCGTAGTTGATACCGGCCTTCATTCACATCCCGGAGAAAAGTGGATATATTCCATAGTGACGTATTTCATCCTTGGCGAGATCATAAGCCGTGCATCCGGTGTATTTGCGGAGGAGTATATCAAAGAAAAGATCTTTATACCCTGCGGCATGAAGGATACACACTGGCGCAAAGATGCCACAAGAGCGCAGCTCAAAAGATATAATGTGGCAAACGAGACAGATCTTGCAACGGTTGAACGCTGTAAAAGCGGTGGTATTGAAATGATGGCAGCGGCAACTTATCCTGTCTGGAAGGGGATACCCGAAACTGCCGGAGGCCAGATGTCCACCTGCCGCGAAATGCTGCAATTCGGAGAGATGATACTGCGTGACGGTATTTACAAAGATACATCCGTGATCGGCAAAAATGCGCTTTCGCTTTTGTGGACGCCTATGACCGGAGCGGATGTACGTAATGTGAGCTTTGGCATGAACGATCCGATAATATACGGTGCCGGAGTCCCCATATATTCTTCAAGTTACGATAAGGAACAGGAGCTCAGCCAAGGTACCATATATCATGAGGGAGCGGGTACCAGCGTCTTTCTTGTGGACAGAAAGGCAGATATGACCGCGATGTTCCAGACCAGCTTTAAACATGAATTCGACTGGGATGCGAGAGCCGTGAAAGGCATAGCCACCATAATACATTCCGGTATATTATAAAAAGGATTATCCTGATCCATAAGCGTGTTCATCTTAAGATGGGCACGCTTTTTTTATGCTCCGGAATGCATTCGCTTTATAAGCGAGTTTTCTTCTCCAATGCCGTTATTGGATACAGGCGGTAATGAAGATAAAATTATTTTGTCATCCTGAGCGAAGCGAAGGATCTTTTATAAAGTCCAGCGGAGGAATATGTATGAAAAATGTTAACACAGCAAACTACAGTCTTCTTAACAACATCTTTTATGTTTATAAAGGCGTAGCAAAGCATAAACCCTATCTTATCGCCCTTCTTTTCCCGGCAGTGTTCTGTGGCGCCTTAAGCCGTTTTATATGGCTGTTTCTGGGGAAGTATCTGGTGGAATCCATAGAGCAGGGCATGCTTATAAAGGAACTTGTCACGAAGATACTGATCCTGACCGGCCTTAATATTTTATGCATGACAGGACAGAATGCGGTCAGCTTCGGTAAAGAACCGGCGGCGTTTTATGTAAGACCTATGTTTATGCTGAGACGTAATCTTAAGAGTATGGGAATGTTTTACGAAAATCTTGAAAAGCGTGAAGTGCTTGATGCGATGGAAAAATCCAGGGCGTCAACAAGAAATGTTGATGTGGGTATTGAAGGTATAATACGTTTTACCATAGATTTCTGTTCGAACATTTTCACCTGTGTACTGGCGGTCGTGCTTCTCTGCGGGATCAGTCCTCTGCTGGCATTAGCGGTGCTGGTCTGCGGCATACTTGAATATATCACGGTAGACAAGGCTTCGAAAAAAGAAAAGAAGCTGACCAATGATGATGTGCTTTATGAGAAGAACAAACTTGAATATTTTAAGAAATCCTCATCTGACTTTTCTTTCGGTAAAGATATAAGGCTTTTAGGTATTTCGGGTAAACTGCTCTCAACTCAGGAAGAACTGCATGCAAAACTTAACAGGCAGGTCAGGAAAGCGTCTGCCGGATGGACAGGCAGCGGACTTGTCAATAACCTGTTGGAGCTTATAAGAGAAGGACTTTTATACGGAGGCCTGGTATATCTTATCCTTAAAAATACTCTTGGTATAGGAGATTTCCTGCTGTACGCGGGCTGTGTTCATAACCTTGCAGACGCTTTTATGGTACTTATGAAAACGCTGGCTAAGATGAGAAAGTGCAGCAGCGAGGTCAATGATTACCGCAGTTTAAACGAGTTCTGCGATAAAGAGGAAGAAAAGGCAGGGGATCTTCCGGCAGCGGATAAATATGATATCACTTTTGAAAACGTTTCCTTTAAATATCCGGGCTGCGAAAACTATGCGTTGAAAAATATAAATCTTTCACTGCCCTTTGGTGAGAAGCTTGCGGTAGTGGGGCTTAACGGAGCAGGCAAAACAACTTTTGTAAAGCTGCTGCTCAAGCTCTACAGACCATGCGAAGGAAGAATACTCTTAAACGGGCAGGATATCAATGACATTGATACAAAGCAGTATTACAGACTGTTTGCTCCCGTATTCCAGGATATGAAATGTTATGCCTTCACGCTGGCGGAAAACGTTTCCATGAGGAGTGAGGAAGAGACGGATAAAAAGAGGGCGGAGCAGTGCCTTGAACGGGCCGGCCTGGGTGAGAGATTAAAGAATTGTTCAAAGGGCGTAGATACCCCTATGCTCAGAGTCCTTCATAATGACGGCATTGTCTTATCCGGCGGGGAAAAACAGAAGATGGCTCTGGCGAGAGCTTTGTATAAAGAAGCACCACTGGTGGTTCTGGATGAACCTACTGCGGCTCTTGATGCACTGGCAGAGAGTGAAATGTATGAATGCTTTGACGGTTTCGTAAACGGGAAGAGTGCGGTATATGTATCCCATCGTTTATCCAGTACGCGTTTCTGCGATCATATAGCTATGTTCGAAGACGGGACAATTGCTGAATACGGAACGCATCAGGAACTGATGGAAAAGCAGGGAAAGTATGCACATATGTTTGAACTGCAGGCACAGTATTACAAAGAGGAGGAGAGTGAAAATGAAAGCACTGCTGTCGGGTATTAAAAAGAGCGTTGATATCTGCCGCTATTTCTATCGTTTTGCGCGCAGCGTAAAAGCATCGTATCCGTTATGGGTAGGTGTAAACATTATCTTATTGTCGCTGCTTCCTTTTATCACCATGCTGCTCCCCAAATATATCATAGATGAACTCACCGGCAGCAGGGATCTGAAACTCCTGACCGTACTGACTGCGGTACTGGTTGGAGGAACGTTCATAATGAAAAACCTGATCCTTCTGATACAGGAGCACAGAAAGGTACAGGAAGACAGCATAGCGCGGGCATTGGAACTGGCTATGTCAAAGAAAGCCATGACGGTTAAGTATGAATGTACGGAAACCGAAGCAGCCTTATCGGCAAGACAGAAGGCGGAGACAGGTATGTCCTGGTATTCGGGAGGAATAAAGGGCATGAGCGAATGCATTGTTAAGATCGGCACCGGTTTTTGCGTGATCTTCGGCGTGATATTTCTGGTGATGCGCATTTCACCATTGCTGCTTCTCTTATCTCTTTTTGCAGTATCGGTAAATGCAATATGTACTTCCGGTATTAATCATGCAGCGCAGGAGGTGTTTGAGAAAACTCCGGCGATCAATAAATTTTACTCTTATATCTATACAAAGATAAGCGGGCGTGAGTATGCAAAGGAATTAAGATTATATGATGCCGGGGCGCTGGTTGAAAAAAAGGCAGTGGAGAATGCAAAAGAACTGAATAAGATGGATAACGAATGTGCGCGGAAGCAGTTTAAATGGGGGATATTGGGAAGCACTGCATCTGCAGCCGGTTATGGGATTTCATACGGATATCTTGGTATACTGGCGCTCAGAGGAAGTATAAGCATATCGGAATTTGTCATGTGTATTACAGCTATGGAAGTATTTACGAATGACTGCCTTATCGCGGTAATAACGAACCTGCAGCAGCTTATCATGAAGTGTAATTTTATGGGGGCGTTCATTGAATATATGAAGCTTGAGGATGAGCAGGATGAAGCTTTATGCAAGCCGGAGGAAGAGGCTTTCGACGGTATCGAATTTGAACATGTATCTTTTAAATATCCGGGAAGGTCGGAATATATTTTAAAAGATATCAACTTAAAGATAGGCAGGGGTGAAAGCATATCACTTGTTGGAAGGAACGGATCGGGAAAGTCAACGCTGGTAAAGCTTTTGTGTCGTTTATATGATGTGACGGAAGGAAGTATAAAGCTCTGCGGAAGAGATATCAGGGAGTATTCTTATGAAGAATATACCGGACTGCTTTCTGTAGTGTTCCAGGATTTTAAATTATTCGCATACAGTCTTGATGAGAATATAAAGCTTGGTAATACCCGCAGAGAAGATAAGCCTGATACGGTATATGAACTGAGCGGTATCGAAGGCTGGGTTGATTCTCTTAAGAAGAAAGGTGACACCATATTATACAAGGATTTCGATGAAGAGGGTGTGGAACCTTCGGGAGGACAGGCGCAGAAGCTGGCTATTGCCAGGGCGGTCTACCGGGATTCTCCTGTGGTTATTCTCGATGAGCCTACAGCTTCACTGGATCCTGTGGCGGAGTACGAGATATACAGTCGTTTCAACGAGCTGATAAAAAACAAGACAGCCGTATATATCTCCCACAGATTATCCTCCTGCAGATTCTGCGACCGTATAGTAGTACTGGATGATCATACTATACGGGAAACTGGAAGCCATGATGAACTTCTAAAAATGAAGGGCGTGTATGAAGAAATGTTCACGAGCCAGGCTAAGTGGTATGAGGAACAGCCGGCGCACTAAGATATGTTGACATGCACGGGACAGCCTAATAGAATATAGCATAGTGTGACGTGTAAATGCCGTCAAAAGAGCGAAAGGAGAAATCTTAATGATAGCAAAAACACCCCCTATGGGCTGGAACAGCTGGGACTGCTATGGTGCAGCCGTAACAGAGGATATAGTCAGGGCAAACGCCGACTATATGGCAAAAAATCTTAAAGAATACGGATGGGAATATGTGGTAGTGGACATACAGTGGTATGAGCCTACCGCAGAGAGCCACTGGTATCATAATTTTACAGAGCTGTGCATGGATGAGTATTCGCGTCTTATGCCGGCAGTTAACCGTTTTCCTTCTGCCGCAGACGGCAGGGGCTTTGCGCCGCTGGCTGAATATGTGCATTCACTGGGACTTAAGTTCGGTATTCATATCATGCGCGGAATACCCCGCCAGGCAGTACATCAGAATACAGCGGTCAAGGGCAGCAGCATGACCGCCAGGGAGATCGCAGCCCAGAGCAGTATCTGTGACTGGAATACCGATATGTACGGAGTAAACTGTGAGAAGGAAGGCGGCCAGGCATACTATGACAGCCTTTTTGAACTCTATGCATCATGGGGAGTGGATTTCGTAAAAGTGGATGATATCTGCCGCGGATATCCTGTAGCGGAAGTAGAAGCCATAGCAAAAGCAATAAAAAAATGCGGCCGTGATATAGTCCTTTCACTTTCACCGGGACCGGCACGCTTAGAGACTGCAGAACATCTTAAGCAGCATGCAAATATGTGGCGCATCACCGATGATTTCTGGGACCGCTGGGATCTGCTCTACAACATGTTTGAACGTGCGGAAAAATGGTGTATACACTCAGGCGTTACCAAAACCCACGGATACTGGCCGGATGCAGATATGCTTCCTATAGGACCTATCAACCAGGTTTATGATAAAAAGAACCGTACCAAATTTACCGAAGATGAGCAGCGCACAATGTTAACATTATGGTGCATAATGCGTTCGCCTCTTATGATAGGCGGTGACATGACAGGTTTTGATGAATTTACCATGAGTCTTCTCAACAATGCGGAACTGATAGAAGTGCTTAAATCTACCTATTCTGCACATCCCATATATCGTGAGAAAGAAGGCGATACGGAAAAGTGCGCCTGGATATCAACTTACGAAAACGGTGATCTGTGCATAGCGCTCTTTAATCTGGGTGAAGAGGAAACAGAGGTCAGCGCAGTGCTTCCTTTCGGAGATAAGTACAGCTGTTATGATATCTGGAACAAAAAGAAGTCCGATATCAGCGATGGCACTATAAGCGCAGTACTTCCCAAACATGCTGCGGCAATATATAAGCTGACCAGAGCTTAATAGAATAACAGACAGGTAATTAACATTTGAGCCCCGTCATCCCCGGGGCTCATTTTTTATAAAAAAATCCTGACTCAGGTGAAAGATTTTCCCTTTTTCCGGATATGTATATATAGAGACGCAAACAGTAAAGGCGGAAAGGAGGAAAAAGATGTACATAGCAGGAGCGCAGGAATTTAATACGATCGGAGTGAAGATGGGGGGTGAAGGAATGGAAACAAAATCTTTATGGGTGCCGGCTATACTTGAGGAGACATGCAGCGGGGTTAATCCGGTGAATCTCCAGACACGGCTGTTCACTGACCGGAAACTTTTTATCAATGGGGAAGTGACAAGCGAGATGGCGGATGACTTCGTCAAGCAGTTTTTGTATCTGGCGGAATCGGATGATCCGGTGAACATCTATATCAACAGCCCCGGTGGTTCAGTTAATGCCGGTCTGGTGATCTATGATGTGATACAGGCATGCAGCGACCGTATGCCCATATACATGTACTGCACGGGGATGGCGGCGTCTATGGGAGCGGTGATACTTGCAGGAGGACAGCCCGGGCACCGATATATCCTGCCGCATAGCAAGGTGATGATCCATGAGCCTCTGATATCAGGCGGCATGGGCGGTTCGGCAACGTCCATCAAACGTACTGCAGAATCTATACTTGAGACTAAGGCTATCACTAACGGGATACTGCAGAAGCATACGGGGAAGACTGAAGAGGAGATCGATAAGGCAACAGCATTTGATAACTATATGAATGCACAGGAAGCTATTGATTTCGGTATCTGTGATGAGATCCGTAACATATTTTAAGGGGGGAAATATATGAATAATACAGAGAATAAGCTTACAGAGAATGAGAAGAAAAAAGAGGAGTATGAAAAAAGGACGAGGGGATACAAGCGTGTTCCTAAAGGCGCTCTTATCCTGGGAGAGAATGCATATTATTCCAGGAACTGTTATGAGACCCAGCTTAACAACAACGTTTGTATCGTGGGAACGTCGGGATCCGGTAAGACAAGAGGGGTCGTAGAGCCCAATATCATGCAGGCAGAAGGCAGCTATGTGATATCGGATCCGAAGGGCACACTGGTAAAGGATCTGGGGCCTTATCTGGAAGAGCGGGGATATACGGTGCTGGTGCTGGACTTCATACACCCTGAACTTTCGGCGCACTACAATCCCATATTACGCTGCAGGAGTACGTCGGATATTCATAAACTGGCGAACACCCTTGTATATGAACTGAATCACAAAAAGGCCGGCGGAAGCTATGATCCCTTTTGGGACGAGACCACGACAATACTCCTGGATGCGGTTATAGGATATCTGCTCGAGAGTGATGAAATACCTATACAGGAAAAGACGCTTTTAACTGTTTCTAAGCTGATCTCGGAATCGGTCAGAAGAACGTCTTCAAAGGCCTGTTTATTGGACATTAAGATGGAGAAACATGAACAGCACATGAAGAGCAGGGGATTGGAAAGCTGGGCGGTACGCCGCTATAAAGAATACAATACAGCTCCCGATAAGACGCATGATACCATCAATATCTGTACTCTGGCTAAGATGGTAGGTTTTGATACCATAGAAGTACGCAAGATGTTAAGCGGTAATGACATTGAGTTTACACAGATAGGTACACAGCCTACTGCACTCTTTATCAAGGTAAGTGACACGGACCGTTCCAAGGACGTGTTAGTAAATCTGCTCTACAGCCAGCTTATGAACGAGCTCTGCGATTTTGCAGACTCATGTGAGGGTGGACATCTTCCCATTCCCGTACAGTTTATCCTGGACGATTTCGCCACCAATGCCAGGATCAATAACTTTGAGAATATCATCTCCAATATACGTTCACGCTGGATATCGACCATGATAATGATACAGTCGGAGGCTCAGCTGGTAGCGGGCTATGGCGATGATTCGCAGACCATAATCGATAACTGTAATACCTATGTGTATATGGGCGGCAGCAGTCCCGAACAGGCTGAGCGGGTTGCAAAGCGGGCTAACAAGACAGTCAATACCATACTTAACATGCCTGTATCAATGAGCTGGATATTCAGGCGCGGCCAGAAGCCCCTGCTCTGCAGGAACTTTGATCTGGAGTGGTTCCGGACACTTAAGGATCTGATGGGAACATGGTTTGATGAACTTGATCAGGATATTCACGGGTCTATATGACCCGTGAGTATCACCGGAACAAAATTATACTAATAATATAATGACAATACGGACGTCATGTGCTATGATACGGTGCAGATAAATGAGGGCGGTGCCCGGAAAGGAAAAAGCGTTGTTAACTTATACATTCGTAAATCTTGAAAAAGAACACAGTGATGCTTTGCTCGCACCGGAGCGGAGTCTCCTTTGTGTGTTCCCATATCAGGATGGTAAAAGCCGAATGTAGTATTGATCATAGACCGGAAGACCGGAATACGAAGACATCGGACCGCTTATCCTGAATGGGACAGGATAAGCGGTTTTTTATGCGCCTGCAGGTGTAGGGTGATCTGCATCAGCGGAAAGGAAAGAAAATGATAGAGATAAAAGGAAAAATAAATACAGCACTGTGCTATGCAACAATAGTTGAAGATGAGGCGATAGAGCAGATACGCCGTATGTGCGATTATGAATTTACGCGGGGATCAAAGATACGTATCATGCCCGATGTACATGCAGGTAAGGGCTGCACTATCGGTACCACCATGACTGTAGCCGGTATGGCGGTTCCCAATGTGGTAGGCGTCGACATAGGCTGCGGAATGTATACCGTGGATCTGGGAAAGGCAGATATCGATCTTGAGAAACTTGATGAAGCGTCGCATTACATACCTTCCGGTATGAATGTATGGGAAGGACGTCAGGAGAAATTTGATCTGACAGAACTGCGCTGTTTCAGGGAACTGAAAGAAACAAAGTGGCTCGAGAGATCCCTGGGAACCCTGGGCGGAGGCAATCACTTTATCGAGATAGACCGTGCTGCGGACGGGACCAATTATCTGGTCATCCATTCAGGAAGCCGTAACCTTGGAAAGCAGGTGGCAGAATTTTATCAGAAACTTGCCATCAATTTAAACAGAGGTTATGGGGATTATCTTGAAAAGCGTGACGAGATCATCCGCAGCTACAAAGAACAGGGGCGCAGAAATGAGATACAGGAAGCGTTAAAGCAGCTCCACTGGCAGGTATATGAAAGCGAAACTTCTGTACCGGAAGATCTCTGCTATCTTTCTGATAAATATCTTGAAGATTATCTTTTTGATGTGGTGATATGCCAGCGTTTTGCGCGCAGAAATCGTGAAAAGATGGCGGAGATCCTGCTGGAACGCACCGGCATAAGCGGAGGCGAAGCTTTTCATACGATACATAACTACATCGATACGGATGAGATGATACTCCGTAAAGGCGCGATAGCTGCGCATAAGGGAGAGAAGGTGCTCATACCCATCAATATGAGGGATGGAAGTGTACTGGCGACGGGTAAGGGCAATCCCGAATGGAACTATTCCGCACCCCACGGAGCAGGCAGGCTGATGTCGCGTACCAAAGCAAAGAACACGCTCTCCCTGGAGGAGTACCGGGAAGAAATGAAGGGAGTCTATACGACTTCCGTTAACGAAAAAACATTGGATGAAACACCGATGGCATATAAGTCCTTAGAAGACATCATAGATGTGATCAGGGATTCCGTAGATGTCATTGATGTGATGAAACCGATCTATAACTTTAAGGCATCCGACTGAGGAACTTTCTGTTCCGGCAGCCGGAGGGCCGGAACAGGAGAAAAAGATGAAAATTAATATACCAATGATAAACATGGCCGGAACAGGCATGCAGATCGTCCGTTTAAGAAAAGCAGCAGGCCTGTCCGTAAAGGATCTGCAGCAGATCTTCGGTTTTTCAACGCCACAGGCGATATACAAATGGCAGCAGGGGGCAGCCATGCCCACTATTGACAATCTTGTAGTATTGTCTGCAGTTTTCGGCGTTGCGATCGACGATATCCTTGTATTGGATAGTTTTGATACCGAGATAAAGATCGCATAGACAGATCAGGAGCGGTGCTATCCATCCGGCGAAAGAAGTGTTATGATACAATTATGGGAAAACATATTCGGTAAAGGAAGGATAAACAGGTAATACGATATGAAAAATAAAGATATTCTTTGTATCGGTACGGCACTGGTAGATTCAATCATAAAAGGTTTTGATGAAAAGCCGGTTTCTGCAACAGGGTACAGGGCGGTGTCCGGTACCCTGAATGTTGGAGGAGAGGCGGTTAACGAGGCCGTTACTGCCGTAAAGCTGGGAATGAAAACGGGGATCATGTGCTTTCTCGGAGAAGATAAGGCGGGTGATATGATCATGGATTCCCTGCAAAGATCCGGTGTGGATACCTCCTGTGTGATCAGGGAAAAAGATCATCCCACTCCTGTTACTACTATGTTTGTAAATGATGACGGCACACGCAGATCGATCACCAATGAAGCACACAGCTATAATTTCCATCCGGAGCTTTATACGGAAAAACTAAAAGATACCGGGGCGGTTATACTGGGATCACTATTTCGCGCGCCGTTTAACGATCCAGGCGTAATACATAAGGTATTGGAAAGTGCCGGTGAAGCCGGCGCTCTCATCTTTGCCGATACCAAGCTTCCGAATTTTAATCCTCTGACCCTTGAGGATATAAAGGACAGCCTTCAGTATATCGATTTCATCACACCCAACGAAGATGAAGCCGGTTATTATACCCGTAAAGAGACGCCGGAGGAAATGGCGGAGGTGTTTCTGGGCATGGGCATAAAGAATGTGATTATCAAGCTGGGACATAAGGGCTGTTATTTCAGAAATGCGGATATGGAGATCCGTCTCCCTGCCTGCAATATCGACGCGGTTGATGCTACAGGCGCCGGGGACAGTTTTGTGGCGGGATTTGCGTCCGAGCTTTTAAGGGGAGCGGATGTATCGGAAGCCCTTAGATTCGGTAACGGATGCGGGGCTGTTTGTACGACTGCTGTGGGAGCTACCACGGCCTTAAAGGACAGGGAGCAGGTTCTGAAGCTGATAAATGCTATATTCTCCGTATCCGCGCTGCGTTGCGAAGACTAAGGGGGTTTTGTTTTCATCAACGGATCTGATGACAGCTGCGACTACTTTTCATGATAATTGTTATACTGTTTTACCATAAACATTTTGCCACGTAATGAGAGTAGTGTTATAATATTATATCAAATCTATGTATAAATACAGGAAATTACTATGCCGTTTATATTATTTATCGTAGCTGTTATCGCACTGGGTGTGGTAACGATCAAATTAAAGAGAAAGAACAGAAAGACCATGCATGATGCCTGGGAGCAGCTGGGAGAAAAGATCCTTAAAGATGATCAGCAGCAGGCATCACAGCCTGTGCAACCCCCTGTGCAGCCGGTACAGCAAACACAGCCGGCAGCCAAAACGGAGGATATCAATCTGGAGGAGATATATGTCCGTCAGCCTGTGCAGGATCTGGCAACGCTGGCAGTACCGGATGGCCTTCCTTTTGCGGAGGAGATCCGGGTGCTTAAATATATGGCCGAAAAATACCCCGACAGGATAGTGGCTGATCTATATTCTCCGGCCGGTGAGATCACTATCAGCCTTTTTGAACAGAGGATGGGGATACGTCTGCCGGATGACCTCCGCGCGTTGTATGCATTTACTAACGGTATGGATCTGTGCGGCATGGATCTCTCATTTGAAAGTCTCCAGACTATCGAGGGTATGTACAGGCAGGGCTATTGCTATTTTAAGGAAGATGGGGATCAGGAGCATTATCTTGTGATAGGATCCATGATAGGAGACGGGATAAGTATAATCCTTGATAAGAGGACCGGAGACCTGCTCCGCTATGATGAGGGTAAGACTACTAATTACAGGGATGTTGTCACCTTATTAAAATGGCTGATCGGGTTTGAATACGAGGGTTATATTAATAATGATGATCCCTATATCACGGCATATCTTAAGAATCAGCATTCATGAATGAGCAGAAGGACAGCATAGAGTGAATGATACTTCCAGGCAAAAGCATACCGGTGATAATGAGAGCGTAAGCCGGATGATAATGAGCGTGATCGCCGGAGTTGCGGCTCTGGTAATTATCGTGCTCATCTATTCTTCTATGGGAAATGTGCCGGCGGATACCATATCCGTTCCCCAGTCACAGCTTTATGATGTGACGGTGAACGGGGAAGAATTTCCCGGAGTGGATCTGGCAAAGTTTTCCTTCCCTCCGATGAAAAGGGGAGAAAAGCTTTGTTATTCTACCTGCCTGCAGGGAGATATGGAAGCACCTGTATTACGCCTTTTTGTGTCACATTCTTCCGTGAAGGTATTTCTGGATGATGAATTCCTGTACGAATACGGACAGGAAAAGCAGCACATGTACGGTTACGGTTATGTTTCCATACCGCTGCCTCATGACTATGAGGGGCGCAGGCTCAGGGTGGAGCAGACTGTTGAAGAGAATACAGAGGTGCGAAAGATACGTTTCCCCTCCGTAGTTAATGCCGATCTGTATAATGATGGCATTCTGGGAGCTAAAAGACTCCAGCTTATCGTATGCGTTTCGATCATAATCCTGTCCATTACTGTCATCGTAGTGGGCCTGTTCTCGATCAGGAAAAACCCTGAGATACGCAGTCTTATATGGATGTCCGTTGCATTCCTCGGTATGGGCAGCTGGGAATTCTGCGTCAGCAATCTGATCGAGCTCTTTGCCAGAAACCAGCTGGCACTGAAGGGATATATCGAATACCTGGCTCTTTATATCTCACCTTTATTCTTTACCATGTATTTCGCGGATGATCTGTATTACAACAACAAACGAAAGAGCCGCATCCATTTTCCGATACTGGTCTCTCTGGAAGTGGCTTTTCCGATAATTGCCCTTTTCCTGCATTTTACCGACGTGATACATCTTCCGAAAGTGCTGACGGTGGGGCATATACTTATTGCACTGGCCCTTGTCTATATCATGCTTATGAGCATAAAGCAGGTGATCCGCAGGGAGGTCATCCATAAGGAGATGCTTGTAGGCACGGTGGTGCTGGTAGCCACGGGACTTGTTGAATTTGGGCGTTATATGTATTTTAAATACGTAAATGTCCAGAATAAGGATTTTGAAAGCATCATGCTTATCGGTCTTTATGTATTTGCTTTATCCATCATAATCGATTTCTTTAATACCCAGCAAAAGACATTCAGGGCAGAGGCCAGGAGCGAAGCTCTGGAGAAGATAGCGTATGAGGATATCATGACGGGGCTGTTTAACCGTCAGAAGATCAATGAACTGGAAGAGCAGCTGCTTAACGAAAACAGAAGCTTCGGCATAGTGAACTTTGATCTTAATGATCTGAAGAAGGCCAATGATCAGTACGGTCATGCGGAGGGCGACAGGCTGCTGACCGATTTTGCCGGACTTTTGAAATCCGTGTTTTCCAAGGCGGGAGTTGTAGCCAGGATGGGTGGCGACGAATTCATCGTAGTGTATCCGGATATGGATAAGGCTGATCATGAGGCGCTCATGAGAAAGCTTAAAGATGAATGTGAAAAGAAGAACCGTGAGCGTGATGAGATAAAGATAGTATATGCCAGCGGGTTCGCGCAAAAGGGTGAAGAGCTTACGGATGATCTGCATACCGGGAATGAAGAAGGCAGGGTTTTCCAGGAAGTGTATAAACTGGCTGATAAGAGAATGTATGAGAATAAGGCTTTGATCAAACAGGGAAAAGCTTGATAAATAATTCAGGGAAATGTTGGAGGAGATGAACATGAAAAAGACACTTACACGCATGGGGGCCGTATTGCTGAGCGGGATAATGCTGGCCGGATGTACCGGGACGGAAAACGGCAGCAGGGGTAATTATGAGGGAGAAACACCCACGCCCACAAAGCAGGAGGATCCGGATGCGGCACCTACGCCCGAGGTGCCAGATGTCCCTCCCCAGGAGGAGAGGGAAAATGGGGAATGGTATGATTATTTTGCCAATGGCGAGGTGGCAAATAACGGACATCTGATGGTACGTGTCGGTGACAGGCTGTATTTTCGGAACTTTGATCCGCTTGCCCTGGAACGCACCCAGAACGGGACTTATTTTTGCGGGGATGATAACCCGGAATACACATCTGAGCTGATGTATTATGACATTAAAGCAGATAAGACCGAAACTCTTTGTACGGTAAATGGTACAGGGGCGCTGTATGCAACGGATAAAGGGTTCCTTCTTAATGACGGTGACGGCAACTGTACTCTGATAACGCCGGACGGCAGCGTGAAATCAAAGTATTATTATGCTTCGGTATTGGGAGTATCGGATGACGGTACCTGCGTCGCAATAATCAGTAACCATAATTCTGCTATAGACCAGCCCGAGATAAGCATCACGGACGGTATTTCTACTGTGGGTCGTTTAGAAGCTGCTGCCGGTATGTACCAGCGTTTTCTGGGCTTTGCGGGAAATAACCTGATAGCCAGCTATTATGATGAAGATGAAGACATTACTAAGATCTTTTCCCTGGGTATAGAGGAGAGTGGAGGGATCCTTGGGGAGATACCGGAGTATGAGGGCGAGGTATATCCGCTTTCTCCGGAGTTTTACGGTTTTACAAGCAGCGGCAGTGAATTTGCGCTGGCCTACGGCTATTATGACGGATCGGCGCATTTCCTTAATGCAAGCAGGATATTTGCGGGAGATTCGGAAAGCAGCGGCAGTCTTAAGTCAGTGGCTACATATGATGAGGATCCTTATGAAAAGAGCCTTTATACAGATGAAACAGGTCATATTCTCTGGGATGAACATGCGCCTGATGAGGTAGATATACTGGATGGCAGCGGCGGAGATCTGATCTGTTACACCGGACCCAAAGATTATGAGACAGTATATGAAAAATTCACGCAGGTACCGGAATTTGATGATTCCGATGCTTATGATTATGCTGACTGGTATTTCCTGCAGGAAGCTTTTAAGAGCGGCGATAAGGTATTTGCATTAAGAGCCAGAACATACAGAAATCCCGATGAGGATTTCGGCTGGCGCCTGGCATACAATCTCTTTACACTTGATTACTGCATGATGGATCTCAGCGACATGAGAGATACCGGAGCCGTTACATACTATATGAACTGCCAGACCTCCAGTGCCTGGAACCAGGGAGGGGTCAGTTTAGAAGATATACAGGGTGTATGGGTATGTGATTATCTCTCTGTTGAAGGGCAAAAGATGGTCCCTGAAGATTCAGGTGAATCTTATACCTTTACGATCAGCGATAAGACGGCTGAAATGACATGGGTGAGGTATGACGGTACTACAGATACAGAGACGGCAGAGTGGATAACAGATGACGGTCCCTATTACGAAGGACCTTATTTTGAAGTGCCGGACGATCCTTCGGAGCAGGCATATTCCGTGGTATGCCACGCCCATAATAAGATAGAATTGTTTGTCTCTTATGTTTATACCGACGGCACCTATGGTTCCTGGTACGGCCATTTCCATAAAGAAAACTAAGATACAGCCCCCTAAAATTCCAAAATGGTAAAAAATACTCTTGACATATATGGTGCGATGTACTATTATAACGATAGTACAAAACACCATAAGGAGGTTTGATGAAAGATTACAAGAAAAACTGTTCAAAAGAAGAACTTGAATTCTTAGAGTCCTATGATCCGGACAGGTATAAAAAACCTTCAGTCACAGCAGATATAGTGGTCTTTACAATGGATGAGGATGATGAGCTTTGCATCCTGCTTATAAAAAGAGGAGGCTTTCCCTACAAGGATCACTGGGCTATACCCGGAGGCTTTCTTGAAACCGGTAAGGAGTCGATAGACGATACAGCCCGCAGGGAACTGTTCGAAGAAACGGGACTTAAGGATATACCGCTGACGCAGCTCTACACCTTTGGGGATCCAGACCGCGATCCCAGGATGCATGTGATATCGGTGGTATACACAGCGCTGGTACCCAAATCGACCTTGTGTTTCGAAGCGGGAGATGATGCAAAAGATGCTAAGCTTTTCAAGATACGTTACGATATCGACGGACTGAATTTTACAAACGGCAGTGAGGTGATATCAAAAGATGACCTGGCTTTCGATCATGCAAACATAATCGAGCTGGCCATCAAAAGACTGAGGAACAGGATTGATTACGAACCGGATGCTTTTTCACTATTAAAAGACAATTCTTCCTTTACGATATACGAGCTTAAGCTCATATACGAGAGCATCAAGAACAGATCGCTGGATACGGCGAATTTCAGAAAGTCCTTTATGCGTAACTGGCTTACGTCGGGGATCGTAAAGGATAAGTGTAAAAAAAGTGAAGGTGCAGGACGCAAGCCTGCGGAATTATATGAATTTATGGGATAGGGAGGTGTTGATATGAAGAAAGCGCTTATAATCGTAGATATGCAGAATGACTTTGTTACAGGCTGCCTTGGAACCAAAGAGGCACAGGAAGTAACGCCAAAGATCAAAGCTTATGCCGATGTTTTTGACGGAGATATCTATTTCACTATGGATACTCACAAGGATGATTACCTTGATACCCAGGAGGGAAAGCGGCTTCCCGTTAAGCACTGCGTAAAGGGCAGCGAGGGCTGGCAGATCGTTGATGCGCTTGCCGGCATTAAGGCAAAGCAGACTTTTGAAAAGCCTGTATTCGGTTCGAAGGAACTGGCGGAAGTGATCGCAAAAGAAGGCTATGAAGAGATATATCTCTGCGGCGTATGCACCGGTATCTGCGTACTCAGCAATGCTATATTGATAAAAGCCTTTGATGCGGACGTAAGAGTAGCTGTACTTAAAGACCTGTGCGCCTGCGTGACTCCCGATACACATCAGACCGCGTTGGATGCAATGGCAACGGCACAGATAGATATTATTTAGAAAATCTGTCATCCTGAGCGAAGCGAAGGATCTTATAAAAGAAACGGAGGGAATTAAAAATGAAACTTAAACCTATCATCGAAAGCTTACTGGAAACAGACCTTTACAAATTCAGCATGGGGCAGGCTATCTACCATCAGTTCCCGGATTACAAGACTACCTGGTCTTTTAAGTGCAGAAATACGGATGTTCATTTTACCCATGAGATGCGGGAGGAGATAAGGGAGCAGTTAAAGGCATACTGCGATCTGCGTTTCACCGAAGAAGAGCTTGAATACCTGGATAAGATAGAATGGTTCAAGGGTTCATATATAGATTTCCTCCGTCTCTGGAGACCCAGATATGAGGACTTCGAGATCACCGATAAGGCTGAATGCGGATTGGCAATAGAGACCAGGGGAACCTGGCTCAACACTTCGATGTATGAGATACCTACTCTTGCCATAGTCAACGAAGTATATTTCCGCATGGCACATGATTATGACAAGCTGATAAAGAGCTTTAAGGAGCGCCTGGACGCAAAGTATGACATGGTAAAAGAAGGGAAGTATCTGTTAGGCGTGTTCTCCGAATTCGGACTGCGCAGAAGGCTTTCGGCAGAGGCGCAGGAGCTGGCTGTTATGAAGTTTTCCGAGCTCAACAAGGATAAGACCTGCAAGACCATCTTTGTGGGAACTTCCAATGTATTTCTGGCAAAGAAATTTGGCGTAAAGCCTGTAGGCACCATGGCTCATGAATGGATCATGTGTGTAGGTCAGGGCAATCACAAGCATAATCCCGCATATTCCAACTGGTTTGCTCTTGAAGCATGGGTTAAGGAATACGGCGTGCTGAACGGTACCGCTCTTACGGATGCGATCACCACCGACTGTTTCCTGCGTGATTTCCAGCTGACTTATTCCACCCTCTTCTCCGGCGTGCGCCATGATTCCGGCGATCCTTTCGAGTGGGGCGAGAAAATGCTGGCACATTACGAGAAGCTGGGAATAGATGCAAAGACCAAGACCCTGCTGTTCTCCGATTCCCTCGATTTTGAGCGCGCGGATAAGATATTCAGACATTTCCAGGGACGGGCAAAGGTTGCATTCGGTATCGGAACATATCTTGCAAATGACACCGATGTTGAGCCTCTCAACATAGTAATGAAGACAACAGCCTGCAACGGACAGGATGTTGCTAAGATTTCCGATGTTGAAGGAAAGGGAATGTGTAAGAATCCCGAATATGTTAAGTATCTTAAACGATGCATCGACTGGCGTATGAAATATGACCAGACAGTAGTGAGGTGATGAGTATGGCAAAAGAATTTGATGCCGTAAAAGAAAAAGACCGTATCGTTAACTGGATCAGGCAGTGGTTTGAGAAGAACGGACCCAAGGCCGGTGCCGTGATAGGGATTTCCGGAGGCAAGGATTCTACAATAGCTGCCGCTGTATTATGCGAAGCTTTGGGACCGGAGCGTGTATACGGTGTGCTGATGCCGGATGGGGAGCAGGCTGATATTGAAGATTCAAAAAAAGTATGCGAATTCCTTAAGATCAACGCACGCATCATCAACATAAAGGCGGCTACGGACGGCTTTAAGAGTGCCTTCCTGGAAGCCACCGGTATTAACGGTGAGCCTGTTAAGCAGGAAATGGGAAATGATGCAAAGATTAATACTCCGCCCAGGATCCGCATGGCTACGCTTTACGCGGTGGCACAGTCTCTTCCTTTCGGCGGCAGGGTGATAAATACCTGTAACCGTTCCGAAGATTATATAGGCTACAGTACCAAGTACGGCGATGCTGCAGGAGATGTATCTCTCTTCCAGAATTACACGGTTCGTGAAGTACGTGCTATAGGTGAAGTGCTGGGAGTTCCGAAGGAGCTGATCTATAAGGTCCCCTCAGATGGCCTGTGCGGATTGAGCGATGAGGATAAGATCGGCTTTACCTATGACTGCCTTGATGATTATATCTTAACAGGCGTCTGCGAGGATGAAGAGATAAAAGCAAAGATCGACCGCATGCATGTAATGAATCTGCACAAATTAAGACTCATGGAAACTGTTGAACGTGAGTGATGACAAATGAGGACAGCACCGCTGCCCTCATTTATTTTCATAGAAATACTGCAGCAGAAGCAGTACCACGCCGCTGTAGGTGTTTTCCTGTATTATATCGCCCTGTATCTTCCAGCCCTGGCTGGCTGTATCGCTTATCAGCTCATCTACGGCGGGCATATCGTCTATAACATGTTCATCTTCTTCGTAAATCTGTTGTTCTACCTGCTGACCTGCCTCGTGAATATAATATACGCGGTCGCTTAATTCCGGTTCAGGACCGAAGATCTCTTCCCAGATCCGCATGGCTTCCCGGGCCGTTTCTTTTGAATTTATCTTTTCGGGATAGGTGACTTCCCCGGCGGCTATCATCTGATCCAACACCACAGTTTCATTGTCAATTAATTCAAAATAAAGGTATTCATACATTTCGTAATAGCCTGCCAGCCTGAGGTAAGGGTCATCGCTTTTGGTGAGCGCCAGTTCGCTTAAGAGATTTGCTTCGTTTTCCTGATAGTAGCCTTTGTGATGCGCATATTCATGTGAGTCCAGCAATGCCTGGAAAAGGGGGGAAACATAACGGTTGTGTGTGGGCTCCATGGTAAAGGGATAATTATATCCGCCTATGTTCATACGGTCTAAGATATCGGAACAGATCGCAACTTTAACAGGCGGATAATAGCCTTTCAGGCGTCCGAATTCGCTGCCCAGATCACGCATGGCGTCGGCAGCCATCTCACTGATCTTTTCGGGAGAATAGAACTCTACAGTTCCGTCTTCTGCTATGTAGATCTCTTCTGCGGCAGCGTTGGCGCCGTCTGCGCAATACTGCACCAGTGCTCTTACTTCGTCCAGGGAATATTCTGTCCTGAGTCCGGGATTACCCTGCCCAAGAATACTGCCGTTAAAGGGAATAAACCAGGTGGGAATATAGACCAGGATCACGCTCAATAAAACTATTGAGAGGGTCTTAAAGTATGTGCCGCAGAACCTGCGGTATCCGGTCTTTTTATGAAGAAAGATCAGTAACGGCAACATGATCACGGCTGCCACCAGCATAAGCGCACCGATATACATCATTATCTCACCTACTGCAAAAGGAAACAGAGCCGTGACATGGCTGATGGCGTCGCATAATATGCCGTAGATATTATCATTATACCAGTCGCAGAAATCCGATGAAAGCGCAGGCAGAGACAGAATAATGATAGCAGCGGTCATTATCAGTACGGTTTTCAGATAAGATGATATATGTTTTTTCTCTTTTTTGTCGTCCATAATGTAAAAGATTATATCATGAAAAAATCCGCTTGACAAAAATCTTTAAAGAACCTATATTTTAATCAAGATAACGCAACCGTTTGCGCAAATCCATACTTCATCTGCTTATACTGATCTTCAAATACTTTATGCAAAGGACCTGATAATGGAAGATTTAAACAAAACGCTTACCATTGATGATATCGCAAGAGAGCTGGGCATATCCAAGACAACCGTATCCAGATCTATCTCCGGAAAAGGGCGTATTGGTGCCGAAACCCGTAAAAGGGTTTTGGACTATATTGATGCCATTGGCTTTAAACCCAATCCCCAGGCCAGGGGACTGGCGCAGTCCCGCAGCTATAATATAGGCTGGATCATCCCCGGGGACAGCGAGCTTTCATCTCTTTCCTTCTTTCAGCGCTGCATGCAGGGCGTTATTGATGTTGCAGCAAAGAAGGATTCCGATGTGCTTATCGGCGCGGTAAACGGCAATAATATCAGCGGTCTTAAGCGTATAGTCGAGAATCAGAAGGTTGACGGTGTGATACTGGGCCAGAGCCTTCGGAAAGATCCGGCAATAGCTTATCTTAAAGAGAAAAAGCTGCCTTTTGTGGTGGTAGGAAGTACCGAGGTAAAGGGGGTGGTGCAGGTTGATAACGATCATCTGGCAGCCTGCAGCGAACTTTCGTCCATAATAAGGATGAAGAATGTCAGATTTGTCTCCCTTATCGGCGGTGACAGGAGCAAGGTTGTAAATGAGACCAGAAGAAAGGGCTTTGAGGCCGGTATAGGTTCCGTAAAGCATAACGAATATGTTAACTGCTCAAACGTTGCGGATATAGAGAGAGCTGTAGAAGCGGCGCTTTCCGACGGCGTGGACTGCATAATATGTGAAGACGATTATATATGCTTTTACGTTATGAGCAAGCTCCGCAGGGACGGCGTAGATATACCCGGACGGATCAAAGTGGCTTCTTTCTATAACAGCAGGATGCTGGAAGGCATACAGCCGGCGGTCACTTCACTGCAGTACGACCCTATGGAACTTGGGGAAAAAGCCTGCAGTATACTGCTGGATATGATCGAAGGAAACGAAGTACCTGAAAGAACCCTGCTTGGGTATGAAGTGATACTGAAGGCATCGACACAATAAATGTGTTGACAATTAAAAAGCGCAGGTTTATAGTTACACTATGAACAACCGCTTGCGCTAATGGCATTAAGGTGTTCACATTAAAGGAGGAGGAACAAATAATGAAAAAACGTGTTATCGCATTACTCATGGCAATGACAATGTGCACGGCTGCTCTTGCAGGCTGCGACAGCGGCAAGAACAATGGCGGAAGCGAAGGCGGTGCATCAGGCACGACAGCCGATCCCCTGCAGAGCCTTATCGATGCAACCAGCGGAACTGTAAAGCTTACCGTATGGGCATCTGATGTTACCGAGGCACAGGATCACACACAGGAACTCATCGATGCATTTAAGGCACAGTATTCATCAGTAAACTTTGATATCACTCTTGGTGCAGAGTCCGAATCAACCGCAAAGGACACCGTGCTTACCGATATCACCGCAGCAGCAGATGTTTATTCATTTGCAGATGACCAGATAACCGAGCTTGTTAACGCAGGCGCTCTTCAGGCAGTGTCGATCGGATATACCTATGATGTAAAGGCTGCAAATGCAGCAGGTGCTGTTGACGCCGCAACTGTTAACGGCCAGCTTTATGCATATCCTATGACAGCAGACAACACCTATTATCTTTTCTATGATAAGTCCGTTTTCTCAGAGGATGATGTAAAGAGCCTTGATACCATGGTAACAAAGGCAAAGGCAGCAGGAAAGAAGATCGGCTTTGAGTTTGGTAATGCATGGTATCTGTACGGCTGGTTTGCAGGCGCAGGCCTTGATGCATATCTTACCGATTCAGGCGCAAATACCTGCAACTGGAATACCGGTGCAGGCCCTGATGTAGCAAAAGCTATAATGGATTACTGTGCAGAAGGAACCGTAGCAAATATCACCGATGACGGTTCGGCAGTTACCGGCGTTAAGGAAGGTACTTATGCAGCGGTAGTAAACGGTATCTGGAACTCCTCCGCGCTTCAGGAAGAGTGGGGCGCAAACTTCGGTGCAGCAAAGCTTCCCGAGTTTACCGCAGGCGGCCAGACCTATCAGATGAACTCATATTTCAGCTGCAAGCTGGTTGGTGTTAACCCTCATTCAGAGAACGTAGGCTGGGCTATGGTACTTGCTGAGTACCTTACCAATGAGGATGCCCAGAAATCACGTTTTGAAAAAGTAGGCTGGGGTCCTTCAAACTCCAATGCTGCAGCATCACCTGAGGTTCAGGCTTCTGCAGATATCGCAGCTATCAGCGAGCAGACAAAGTTTGCACAGCCTCAGCGTATAGGCGGCAACTTCTGGGATCCTGCAGCAACTCTTGGAAAGAACCTTTCAGAAGGTACCGTTTCCGATATTCAGGGTATGCTTGACGAGGCAGTAGCAGGTATCACTGCTCCGTAAGTTTATCCGGCCGATAAGGTTTTCAAAGCCCCATATGTCTATAAACAAAAGGCATGTGGGGCTTTCTTTGACAAAAGAGGGATAGGATATGAAGAAAAAAAAGTCCAGATTATACGGAAAAAAAGAAAAAGCGACCTTTGGAAAGACCTTTGTAAAGTATTTTAAGGATTTTGGAACCGCAGTTGCGAAGGGTGATAAGGCTGTTAAGCTGTCACTGATACTTATGGGATTCGGTTTCTTTGCAAGAAAACAGCTGATGAAGGGTATCATCATTTCTGTGGTGGAGATACTGTATATTTTATTGCTGGTATTCTGGGCTGTACCCAATCTTGCGGACTTCGGAACATTGGGAACCGTACAGCTTGAGATGGTGTTTGATCCTGCAACAGGTAAGAACATAGTTAATGATTACGATAATTCATTTCTGATATTGATATCCAGTATCACGGCACTCTTTACACTGTTTGTGTTTATCCTATGGTATATCCATAATATCAAAGAAGTATATAAATTACAGCTGAGGGAAGAACAGGGAAAGCCCATAAACAACTTCATTGAGGAACTGCAGACTTATATAGGAAGCAATTTCCACAGAACCCTGCTTACCCTGCCTACTTTAGGCGTGATCCTTATGAACGTCCTTCCGCTGTTCGTGCTGATAGCGGTGGCATTTACCAATTATGATAAGGATCATATGCCTCCCAATTCACTGCTCAGCTGGGTAGGATTTGAGAATTTCAGGACTCTGTTCTCCAGCGGCGGAATGTCGATCACCTTTGGCTACGCTTTCGGAAAGATAGTATCATGGACCTTTGTATGGGCGGTTGTTGCAACCTTCACCTGCTTTATCGGCGGTATCGCCCTTGCGGTCCTGATCAATTCCCAGGGCGTTATATATCCCAAAATGTGGCGTACCTTCTTTATGATCACCATCGCTGTACCTCAGTTTGTAACCCTGCTTCTGATGCGTAACTTTTTCAGGGATGACGGTATAGTGAATACACTGGCAACAAATGCGGGATTGCTGGATTTTTTCAAGAACATAGGCCTGGTCAAGCCGAATATGAGTTATATACCGTTCCTTTCGGGTGGTTCCGTAGGCTGGGCCAAGTTCATGATAATCCTCATCAATATCTGGGTGGGTGTTCCTTATCAGATGCTGATAGCTACAGGCGTTCTTATGAATGCTCCCCAGGATCAGATAGAGAGCGCAAGGATTGACGGCGCAAGCAAGTGGCAGATCTTCTGGAAGATAATAGTGCCGTACATCCTGGTTGTGCAGGGACCTGCGCTGATCACCGACTTTGTACGTAATATCAATAACTTTAACGTTATATATCTGCTTACACAGGATCTGTACATTACAAGCGATATGAAGATGGCTAACTCCAGTGCAAAGGAAGTAGACCTTCTGGTAACCTGGCTGTTCCGTCTGACTAATGAAGATTATAACTACAAGATGGCGTCTGTTATAGGTATCATAGTATTCATCATCTGTATCGCATTTACGCTGGTATCATACAGCAGACTGATGAAAGGAAATAAAGAGGAGGATTATCAGTTATGAGTGAAACAAACGAAAACAAAACCTCCAAACCCGGTAAGATGCAGGTCAATGTTATACAGACCAGAAGCGTTGGCGTAAGAAGAAAGCGTATGATAGGAGCAGTATTGAAGAACCTGCTTCTGGCAATACTGTCGATCATATGGCTGGCACCCATATTCTGGCTGTTGGTATCGGCGTTTAATAAGGATCCCGGTATCAACTATGCTCACTTCTTCCCGTCAAAAGGATGGACGATAGCAAACTTCTTTAACCTGTTTAAGTCCAACAGTGCCGTAATGTATCTGCGCTGGTTCTTTAACACACTGATAATAGCAGCGTTTACCTGTGTTATCTCCACCATATTCGTGCTTATGGTAAGTTATGCATTTGCATGCTGCCGCTTTGAAGGCAGGGCGGGACTCATGAGACTGACGATGGTCATCAATATGTTCCCCGGCGTGCTTTCGATGATAGCCGTGTATTTCATAATGAAATCCATAGGCCTGACAGAGAGCCACATAGGTATGATAGTTGTTTATTCGGCAGGTTCCGGTCTGGGGTATCTGATCGTTAAGGGATATATGGATACCATACCGGCTTCGCTGCGCGAAGCGGCAAAGCTTGAGGGAGCATCGGAGTTTGACGTGTTCATGCAGATAATATTCCCTCTATGCCGCCCCATAGTGGTATATCAGATAATCGCATCATTCCTGATCCCCTGGGGAGACTTTGTATTCGCAAAGCTTATGCTGGGACATGATGTGAAGAATTACACCATAGCCATAGGACTTTACGGAATGCTCAGCAAGGAGAACCTGCCAAGGTATTTCTCACAGTTCTGTGCAGGCGGCATACTGATATCGATACCTATATCTATACTGTTCGTGATAATGCAGAAGTATTATGTTGAAGGTGTAACAAGCGGTTCAACGAAAGGATGATAGTATGAATAAAAAGTTAGTATCGGTCATGATGCTGACGGGTTCCATACTGATGTTAACGGCGTGCGGGAGTGTAAAGCAAAAATACACTCCCGTTTTACCGACCGGGGCAGAAGATGCAGCGGTATTCGTGGCTCCCGTTGACGGGATACCGGATGATTTCATCAAAGGTATGGATATATCGTCGGTGATAGCTGAGGAAGAAAGCGGCGTAGTCTATAAGGATGAAGCCGGTAATGCAAAGGATGTATTCGAGATACTTGCGGATGCCGGTATCAATTATATACGCGTGCGTGTCTGGAACGAGCCTTATGATGAGAACGGAAACGGCTTCGGTGGCGGAAACTGTGATGTGGAAAAAGCCGGAAAGATCGGAAAGCGCGCAGCGGAATGCGGCATGAAGCTTTTAGTGGATTTCCATTACAGCGATTTCTGGGCAGATCCCAAAAAGCAGTACTCCCCCACCAAATGGGCCAGGAAAGATGCGCAGGAAAAGGCGGAGCTGATACGTGAATTTACGGAGGAAAGCATCAAGTCCATTAAGAAGGCCGGCGCGGATATAGGCATCGTGCAGATCGGAAACGAGATAAATAACGGTATGTGCGGCGTATACGATCAGGCGGCCATCATGGAACTGCTTAAATCGGCTTCGGCAGGCGTGAGGGCTGCGGATAAGAATATCAAGGTTGCCGTGCATTACACTGCGCTGGATGACCCTGAGGGAACTATAAGACGTGCTGATCTGTTAAGTACCAGCGGCGTTGATTACGATATCTTCGGAGTATCCTATTATCCCTACTGGCACGGAACCATGGAGAATATGAATTCTCTTTTGAAACAGATAAAGCAGACCTACGGTAAGGATACCTGCATCTTTGAGACTGCTTACCTCTGGACCGGTGAAGACGGGGATGCCTTCGGCAATTCCGTTGCAGGGGAAGACGCCCTGGACGGCTATCCCGCCGGTGTACAGGGACAGGCAAAGTGCATAAGGGATATTGCAGCTTATGCTGCAGATGCAGGAGCTCTGGGCCTTTTCTACTGGGAAGGTGCCTGGGTGCCGGTAGGCAGCGACTATGAGAGCAATAAAGCCAAATGGGAACAGTACGGATCCGGATGGGCCAGCAGTTATTCCACTTATTACGATCCCCTGGATGCAGGCGTTTATTACGGAGGCTGTTCATGGGACAACCAGGCCATGTTTGACCATGACGGAAAAGCGCTTGCCTCACTGAATGTATTTAAGTGGCTTAAATACGGTGCAAATGCGCCCCTTGAGGTGCTGGCTTATAAAGATGTATATATTGAGAGCGGCATAGGCGATCAGCTGGTTATGCCTGCAGCAATAGGCGTATATTATAACGATCCGGCAGCAGCGGAAGACTTGGCTGTTGACTGGGACGTATCCGGTGTGGATGTAAATGCGGCGGGGGTATACGAGGTGCCCGGGACCATATCAAACGGCGACAGCATAACAGCAAAGGTTAAGATAATGAACATCAATTATCTTGATAATTTCAGCTTTGAGGATGCGGATGCGTCCATGTGGGCTGTAAGCGATAAGGGCAGCGGTGATTCTACGGATATCCAGACCAAAGCTTCGGATGCGCTGAGCGGGGAAAAAGCATTCCATTTCTATTCGACACAGGAGCTGGATTTCACCGTTGAGCAGACTGTGACAAAGACCCTGAGCGCCGGGAAATATGCTGCAGTCGCTAATTTCCAGGGTGGGGATCTGGGACCTTCGCCCGAGATAGTGCTGTATGTGAAGGCGGGGGATAAGACCTATACTTCGGAGCCTGCAACACCGGATGGCTGGCAGCACTGGCAGCGCATGGAGATAGGCGGTATCGAGGTGGCCGATGGTGAAAGCGTGACTGTGGGCGTATCCGTGAAAGGTGCGGCCAAAGGCTGGGGAACCGTTGATGATATAGAGTTTTACAGCGAGAAATAGGCGGCAAAAAACACTTTAGCCGTGTAACAGAAATTTTCTGTTGCACGGCCTTTTTTTATGGTAAAATAGTAATATTAAGGGCATAAAAGACTTATACTGATGCGGAGGTGCCAAATGAGTGATTTTGCGTATTCAAAAGGGTTGAAACGACGTATTCTTATCGTTGAAGATGAGGAGATAAACCGGGAAATCCTGGGAAACATGCTGCAGGACGATTATGCGGTGTCTTATGCGGAAAACGGGGCACAGGCTCTGGAAATGCTCCATGAGAAAAAGGTACGGTATTCGCTCATACTGCTGGATCTGCTTATGCCCGTGATGAGCGGTGAAGAATTACTGGGAAAGATAAAGGCTGATGAAATGCTGTCCGGTATTCCCGTGATAGTAATGACCTCCGAAAAACCTGCCGAGGTCAGCAGCATAAAACACGGGGCCGACGATTTTATAACCAAGCCCTATGACAGCCCGGAAGTCATAAAAGCCAGATGTGAGAGGATCATACAGCTTTATGAGGATAAGAGCATAATCCGCAGTGCGGAAAAGGACGAGCTGACCGGACTCTTTACAAGGGAGTTTTTCCATGAATATGTAAGACAGGCTGATGATTATGATGAAATCTCATCGGACGACGCGATAGTGCTTAATGTCGAACATTTCCATATGATAAATGAAATGTTCGGACGTGATATGGGTGATGAGATACTGAAGAAGATCGCAAATGCCCTGATGCAGATATTTGGCAGCGGAATGTACATAGGCTGCAGGCCGGATGCGGACTATTTCTATCTGTATGTGGATCATCGGGACAGTTACGACGGACTTTTTACAGGGCTTTCCGATGAACTGGAAAAGTATTCGCATATTCCGAAGATACGTATAAGGGCAGGCGTTTATCAGAACGTTGATAAGCAGATTTCCATCGATGAAAGGTTCGACCATGCAAAGCTTGCCTGTGACCGCATAAGAGGGGACTATACCAGGGAGGTTAATTTCTACAGCAGGGAAATGAATGATGCCGATCTTTTCCATGAAAGACTGATACATGATATAGATGACGCGATAGCAAACAGAAATCTGACAGTCTTTTATCAGCCTAAGTATGGGATACAGTCGGAAAAACCGGAACTGAGAAGTGCGGAAGCACTCATAAGATGGAAGCATCCCGAGCTGGGGATGATCAGTCCCGGTGAGTTCATTCCTCTGTTTGAGAGCAACGGTCTTATACAGAAGCTCGATCATTATGTATGGCGTGAGGCGGCATCCCAGATAAGGAAATGGAGAGATAAGTTTGGCGTTACCGTTCCGGTTTCGGTCAACGTTTCCAGGGTTGATATCTATGATCCGGAACTTGAAAACGGGCTTATTGAAATAATCGAGGAAAGCGGTATCAACGTCTCCGATCTGATGCTGGAGATAACGGAGTCTGCTTATGCAGATGATGCAAAAGGACTCACTGACGTGGCTGATAAACTGCGCGCCCGCGGGTTTAAGATAGAGATGGATGACTTCGGAACGGGTTATTCATCACTTAATATGATCACCACCATTCCTATTGATGTGCTCAAGATAGATATGAGTTTCATAAGGAACATGAACAGGGATGAAAAAAACCGTAAGCTTGTTGAACTGGTAATGGAGATCGCAGATTTCCTGAAAGTGCCGGCAGTAGCTGAAGGCGTGGAAGATGAGTCCCAGCTGGAGGCACTTAAGAAGATGGGATGCCAGCTCATTCAGGGTTATTATTTTTCAAAGCCCGTTCCGCCGGAGGACTTTGAGAAGTTTATCAAACAGGAGGCATAAGGATGATCACAGTAGAAGGGCTTAAGGAATACGGAGCTAACGTTGAAGAGGGACTGGCAAGATGCATGAATAATGAGGCTTTTTATCTTAAACTGGTGGATAAGGTATTAAAGGATAAAGGCTTTGAAGAGCTCAGGGCTGCAGTGGAGGCGAATGATCCGGACGCTGCTTTTGAGGAGGCGCATAAGCTCAAGGGCGTTCTGGCAAATCTGGCGCTGACTCCTTTATGTGAGCCGGTAAACGAGATGGTCGAGCTTTTGAGGAACAGATCCGAAGCAGATTATACGCAGTATCTTGAAAAAATAGAGGAAAAGAAAAGGCTTCTTGAGAACATGCTCTGATAAGGCAGATTTACAGTCTGAATTCACTTTGCTATAATTATCGTGCATGATTCGGGGAGGAGATTGAACAGATGAAAAAGTGGAAGACCTGGCAGGTCGTTCTTTTTGTTGCAATGTGTGTAGCCCTTAATCTGGGTGGCAAGCTTATAGCTGTCTGGCTTGAATTACCGATCTGGGCGGACTCTTTTGGTACGGCGCTTTGCGCCTATGTCGGGGGGGCGGTTTGCGGCGCTATTGTAGGCCTGACCGGAAATATAGCTTATTCCGTGGTCAATAATATTTCTGCAGCTTATTCACTCACCAGTATCGCTCTTGGCATCATTGTTGGTGTTGCAGCCCGCAAGAAGTGGTTTGATCGTTTCTACGGCTTTATGGTAGCAGCCACCTTATGCATGGTGGTTGCTCTTGTTGTATCTGTACCTCTTAATATCATCCTGAATCACGGACTTACCGGTAATAAATGGGGCGACGGTGTTATAAGTTATTTTAAAGAGAAGGGATTGACACCTTTCTTTTGCTATATGCTGGGACAGCTGGCGATCGAGTTTGCCGATAAGGTGCTTACCATAGCTGCGGTTTATATCATTATCCTGATACGGCATATGAGGAATAATGACAGGATAAAAGAGAATAAGGAAGCCGGGATAAAGGCCGGAGGGATAGCAGGTACCGCGCTGTTCTTATTCGTTTCCTTATATTCATCTGTTTTCGCACCACTTAAGGCAGAGGCGGGTTCCCTGAATGATACGCCCGATTATAACGATTATGTACAGACAGTATACAGCAGCAATAACGGTCTGCCCTGCGGTGAAGCAAATGATATCGCGCAGACCAATGACGGCGTTCTTTGGATAGGTACCTATGCGGGGCTTTACCGATATAACGGCCGTGAATTCAGATGGGTGGATGATTATGAATCCGTTAAGAATGTAAACTGCCTGTATGTTGATGAAGAAGGCCGTCTGTGGATCGGAACAAATGATAACGGTCTTTCTATTGTGATCCGTGAAAAGGTGGTAAACGTCCTTGACCAGAACAGCGGACTCCCTTCAAATTCCGTGCGCTGCATTATCCGTGCAACGGATGGATATTATTATGTGGGTACCACAGGCAGCATGCAGATCCTGGTTATGAACAATGGTCTTAAGGCTGCAAATACCCTGGAAGAAGTGAATTATGCCGACAGCATTACTGCCGATGAATACGGGCATGTGGCGACTATTGCTTCTGACGGTCGTCTTTTCCTTTTGAAAAACGGAAACGTCTTAACTTCCCTGCAGCTGCCTGACGATCAGGAGCTTTTCAACTGCTGTGCTTTTGCACCGGACGGAACGCTGATGGTCGGGTCTTCCACCAATAATATATACAGTTATGATGTTTCGGGAGATGATCTTAAGCAGCTTGATATTACGACCTGTAAGGATGTTAACAGCATCAATAATCTGAATTATATCAGTGACGGTACACTTTTCCTTTCTACGGACAGCGGTGTATCCTATATAGATGCAGACGGTTATCATATTCTTAACACAAACGATTTTAACAATTCCATCGATAATATGCTTTATGATTACCAGGGAAATCTCTGGTTTACTTCTTCCAGACTTGGACTTCTGCGTCTGGCAAAATCTCCTTTCAAGGATGTATACAGTGCCGTGGGAATGGAGCGCAGGGTGGTCAATGCCATCGTTGCATGGCAGAACTGCTATTACATCGGTACGGATAAGGGGCTGGATGTGGTTGACAGGAACTGCCGCCGTCAGATAGAAAATGATCTTACCGCAGAACTGACAGGCAGACGTATCCGCTGCATGTATGTGGATACTGAAAACCATCTCTGGGTATGTACTTACGGCAATGGTCTGATGGAGTTTTCGCCCAATGGCAGATCCTGGACGTACAACGCTGATGACGGCAGCTTCGGAAGCCGTGCGCGTATCGTGACAGGGCTTTCCGACGGTACCATCCTGGCAGCAGGTGATACAGGTATAAGCTATATAAAGGATCACAAGATAGTAAAGACCATACGTAATGAGGACGGACTGATCAATTCAATGATACTGACCATTACGGAAAGGGCTGACGGTACTATCCTGGCAGGTACGGACGGAGATGGCATAGCAGTCCTCAAAGACGGGGAAGTGATAGATATGATAACCCGTGAAGACGGTCTGAGCAGTGGCGTTATACTACGAACCGTAAAGGATCCCAAGTCTGAGGGCGTGTTCATCGTAACCAGCAACAGTCTGAGCTATCTTGAAGAGAACGGATCCATCCGTGAACTGGATGAATTCCCGTATTTCAATAATTATGATATCTGGGTCAAAGATGAAGATACGTTGTTTGTTATGTCCAGTGCAGGTATATATGTGGTGGAGCGTGATGAACTGGTTGAAGGCGGTGAGCTGGCCTGGGAGCTTCTGGATGCCCGCAGAGGTCTGGGTACTTCGCTGACAGCCAATTCCTGGAATTATTACAACGGAAATGGTGAGCTGTTCCTTCCCTGTGATACAGGCGTATATATAATTGACGTAGATAAGTATAACAGTGATATACGTTCCTACAGGATGCAGCTGGCGTCTATCCGCCTGGATGGTGTGCTGCAGCCTATGGACCGCACGGGTTCTATTACCGTAGGACAGGGGATTCACCGTATTGAGCTGGGGCCGGAGATCTTGAACTATACCATTCAGGAGCCTAATGTGGGTTATAAACTTGAGGGGTTTGAAAAGCAATGGACCATAGTTCCCCAGAATAGTCTGAACAATATCATTTATACAAATCTTCCTGCCGGTACTTATACTTTCCGGCTGGCGATTTTTGACAGTTCCGGTGAACGCGTGCTTGAAGAGCGTAAGTTTGAGATCATAAAGATCGGTGAGATGTATGAACAGCCGGGCTTTCTGGTATACATGATACTGCTGCTTTCACTTTTCCTTATATGGATTACCTGGCTTATCGTCCAGAGACAGCTCAACCAGCAGCAGATCAAATTGAATATGGCTAATGAAACAGTCATGGCTATAGCGAACGCAGTCGATGCCAAGGATGTGCGTACACACCAGCATTCCATGCGTGTGGCAGAGTATTCTGCACTTATTGCACAGGAGATGGGTATATTCAAATGGTGGCAGAAGGAGAAGGGTATTTCAAATCTTCGAAAAGCCGCGCAGATGCATGATATAGGTAAGATAGCCGTTCCCGACAGAGTTCTTAATAAAGTGGGACGTCTGACGGATGAGGAGTATGGCTTGATGAAATCCCACGTTATACGAGGCGCAGAGATATTAAAGGACTTTACGCTGGTAGAACATGTTACGGACGGAACGCGTTATCATCATGAACGTTATGACGGCAAAGGATATCCGGATGGACTTAAGGGTGAGGAGATCCCGATCTATGCGCGTATAATCGGAGTGGCAGATGCTTTCGATGCAATGACATCCAACCGTGTTTACCGAAATCATATGGATACGGATTATGTTATGAATGAAATGCAGCGCGGTCGCGGAACACAGTTCGATCCCGATGCGCTGGATGCGTTCATACGCCTGATCGATAAAGGTATAATAAATCTGGAAGAACTATATGCCCAGAAACGTGCAGAGATTCAGCAGGCAGAGGCAGATCAGGAGGCGCAGGAAGAACTCAGACGCCGTGTGGAAGAGGATAAGAAGATCCAGGCTGCCGAGATGAAAAGTGAAGAAGTAAAAGAGGATGTAAAAAAAGAAGATACAAAGCCTGAGGCAGCTGAAGAGAAAAAAGAAGATGTAAAACCGGAACCGGCTGAAGAGAAAAAGGAAGAGAATAAGGCGGAGGCTCCTGAAAAGAAAGAGAATAAGAAACATAAGAAGGGGAAGAAGTCATGAAACGAGTATACATAACAACTGCGTTAACCTGCCTGGTCATACTGGCTGCTTTTGTAGCGGGCTTAAAGCTTATGAATCTTTCGGGTGTAAAGGAGCATATAAAAGTCGGATTTATTTATGATAATGATGAGAGCACGCCCTATACCTATAATTTTTCACTTGCGAAGGATGCCGTGGAAAAACAGTACGGAGAGCGGGTGACTATTATTACCTGCAGCAATGTGCTGGATGATGAGATGGAAGAACCTTTAAGGGATCTGGCGGATAAGGGCTGCGATATAATATTCTTTAACGGATACAGCGAGCTTGTTATGCAGCTGGCACCCGAGTATCCCAATACACAGTTCTGCCAGACCTCTTATATGGATATGAGTGATAAGAGCGTTCCGGAAAACTACCATACCTTTAAGGGCGAAGCATACCAGGGAAGATATGTCAGCGGTATAGCTGCAGGCATGGAGATAAAGAAGATGATAGCGGACGGTATCATCACCGAAGATCAGGCAATCGTAGGTTATGTGGCTGCTTTCCCTACGTCTGAAGTCATCTCCGGTTATACTGCCTTTCTGCTGGGAGTAAGATCCATAGTGCCTCAGGCTGTGATGCAGGTAAGTTATACGCAGACCTGGAGCAGTTACACTCTGGAAAAGACTACAGCTGAGAAGCTGATCGATAACGGATGCGTGATAATCTCACAGCATACGGATACCATAGGACCTGCTATTGCATGTGAGGAGGCTTCGGAAGAAAGACCGGTATATTTTGTCGGAAACAATCAGAGTATGTCAGAGGTTGCTCCGGGTTCATCACTTGTTACTTCAAGGATATGCTGGGAACCTTATGTACTGGCGGCTGTCGAAGCAGTTGCCAAAAATAAGAAGATAGAATCTGTTGTATCCGCCCGTATCCATGGAACAGATGCATCCGCCGGCTTTGAAAAGGGCTGGGTGGAGATGATCGATCTGAACCAGCAGATCGCAGCGCCGGATACACAGAAGGCCATGGATAATGCCATAGAGCTTTTCATGCGCGGGGATACGGATTTTGTATTCCGCGGTAAATATACCGGTGTAAATCCCGATGATCCCACGGATACGGTGGATCTGCAGGAAGCGTACATAGAGAATGCAGACACATCATATCCGCTGTTCCATTATATGCTTAATGATATAATAACGGTGGTGGAGTGATCATGCTGTACATAATACGACATGGCAGAACCGACTGGAACGACATGCACAAGCTTCAGGGACGCACGGATACAAACCTTAATGTAGAAGGTATAAAAATGGCGGAGGAAGCGTCAGAAGAATACAGGGATGTACATTTTGATGTATGTTTCTGTTCGCCGTTAAACAGGGCTAAGCAGACTGCAGAAATACTTTTAAAAGGCAGGGATGTTCCCGTAATATATGATGACCGGCTTATGGAGATGTGTTTCGGCAGCAGCGAGGGAGAGACAAACTGTTTTGAGCATCCGGAAAGTCCCGTATATACATTTTTTATGGATCCTGCTAATTATGATACTCCTCCCGAAGGAGCAGAAAGCATGCAGGAACTGTTTGACAGGACGGGAGCGTTTCTTAAAGAAGCGGTCGATCCTCTGCTGGCAGAAGGAAAGGATGTGCTTATAGTAGGACATGGCGCCATGAATTCCAGCATAATATGTCAGGTAAAGGGGCGGGGCGTTGCGGATTTCTGGAAAGACGGGATAGCAAACTGCAAACTGATGAAACTCAAATGAAGATATATTATCACCTTCCGGGACTGTTTGAATTTTGTGAGCTGTATAAAGTATTCCTTCCGCTCTTTAAGGAGCGCAGGGAATATTTTTATGATGACTGTGAGATAGGATCCATATACGGAGCTCCTGCAGACTGCATATGGGGAGGCGGGCGCACAGGTTTCGGAGAAGAGGATCCTGAAGATGTTGCAGCTCTTATGCGGGAATACGGGATTTCCACGCGTCTTACTTTCAGCAATTCTCTGATAACGAAAGATCATCTTTCGGATAAAAAATGCAATTCATTATGCACATTGTTTGAAAACAACGGCCGGGTATCGAACGGAGTTATCATATATTCGGATATTCTGCTGGAGCATATAAAAAAGAACTATCCGGGGTTCTATTTTGTTTCTTCAACAACGAAGGTGCTTACGGAATTTAAGGCTTTTGAAGAAGAATTGAAACGTGAGGAATTCAGATATGTTGTTCCGGATTTCAGGCTCAACAGACGCTTTGCCGAGCTCATGGCCCTGCCTGAAAAACTTAAGCAAAAAGTGGAATTCCTTTGCAACGAATGCTGCCGGTTTGATTGTTACGACAGGAAAAACTGTTATGAGAATGTGAGCAGGAAATGCCTGGGTGAAGAATGTGAGGATCATGTCTGTGTATCGCCTTTTGCGGAAAGAGGATACCGGTTTTCGGATGCTATGAAAAATCCCGGGTTTATCGGGATTAACGATATACGTGATATTTATATGCCCGGCGGCTTCAGACATTTTAAGATCGAAGGCCGCAGTCTTGGCAGTGCAGTTGTTCTGGAATTTATGCTTTATTATATGACAAAGCCTGAATATCAGCTGAAAGTCCGGGAGGAGATTTATCTGGACAGTTCTCTGGATCTGTTTTAACTGCTTTTCCGGTGGGGAAATTCAGCCGGCCTGATTACTTCCCAGCCATATCCTGCTGATCAGGTCTATGACGAATAAAGCCGTGATAATGATAAAAGTAATGTTACGGATCTTTGACCCGCGGAATTTATTCTGTAGTTTAATGATAGCAGGGTGTATCAGACAGATCGCCGCGCAGATCAAAACGCCGAACATCAAAGACGGCTCCAGGGCGATACGCCCGTCAAAATTCATAAAGTATCCGTTGTAATCCCACATGGGTTTTCCTATAGCCGCATCTATTATATAACTGGCGATGAGCTCTGACAGAGTCGCAACAACAGTACCGGTCACAAATACGGGTACCGGTTTCTTTATCTTTAATAAAGTAAATAATCCCAATATGATGAAAAATACAAAACCGTATACGGGAAGCCACGGGCCGAACAGAAAGCCGCGGTTTATAAATCCCCTGCGGTGATATATCATGCAGCACCATATCGATTCATATACCCAGCCGAAAAACGAATAGACCAGGAAGTATTCCATATAGTCGTGGAAAATATTCAGATATTTATTCTTGTCGGTATTATTGTTCATAGTATGATCATTCTATCATAGATGTTTAGATACTGAAAGCGCTTATTTTTCAATGAAGCGGCTGATGCACCGGAAGAAGAGAAAAACTGCCGGCATGATCGTATCCCGGTGTTGAAGATAGAGTTATAAGGTAATATAGTATAATATATTTTCGAAAGGAGAAGAGACATGATAACAGATACATTTGATAACAAAACGGAAGAGATAATTAAGGTATGGCGTAATGGGGAGGCGAAGAAGGTTGATGTATGTATAGTAACCTTCTCCTGTGAGATCCTTAAATATGTATTGGAGCAGTACGAGTGCGAAAAAATCGGGGATCTCTATTCTTCAAACGGAGCGAATCCGGTATATGGATTCATGTATGAGGGGAAAACATTTGCGGTATACATGTCCTGTGTCGGAGCGCCCGGATGTGTTGCTGATATGGAAGATACGCTTTCGCTTATCAATACAGACAAGTATGTTGTTTTTGGCGGAAGCGGCTGTCTTAATAAGGAAATAGCGCGTGGGAAGGTAATGGTACCGACAGAAGCGTACCGGGATGAGGGAACTTCTTATCATTATGCACCTGCATCTGATTATCTTACTGTGAAAAACAGTGCTGTGGTGGCAGCGTTTATGGAGGAAGCGGGTCTCCCCTATATCCCGGGAAAGACCTGGACGACAGATGCGGTTCACCGTGAAACCCGTGGTAATTTTGAGAAGAGAAAAGCTGAAGGCTGTATTTCGGTTGAGATGGAATGCGCGGCCGTACAGGCTATGTGCGATTTCCGTGGGCTTAATGTGTATTATTTTCTGACCTGCGGAGACCTTCTGGATTCACCAAAGTGGGATAGAAGAATGGAAAAGAATCAGAAGAAACATACCCAGCATGATCCCGGACATTTTGATATAGCGCTGGAACTGGCCTTATATGTTGCATAAAAAATAAAATTTTAGCGGTTTTGTACAAACAAATAGGCTTGTTTTTTGATAATTCGTATACAACGCATATTGTTATTGCTATTATAAAGCATTATACTTGCATGCGTATCAGGAAGAATTTATGTAAACATGGAGGATAAAAATGAAAAAGAAATCTGTAATAGCTTTAATAGGAACATTAATGCTTTCGCTGGCTGCATGCGGTAACACAGCACCTGCAGAAAATCCTGCAGAACCCACTGCAGCAGAAGAAGCTCCCACGGAAGCACCTGAAACTACTCCCGAAACCACTCCGGAAGATACTGACGAAGTAATAGAAGAGGTAGAAGACATCATTGATAAGCCTGACTGGACAGGTACTTACACTGAGCCTGTGTCCGGCAGATGCAACATTAACATTGAGTATTTAAGCGGTGATGATCACAAGGTTACCGTTCGCTGGGCAAGCAGTGCATTTGAGTCCGCTAACTGGGAAATGACAGCTACTTATTACGACTCTACCGGTCTGCTTGAGTATACAGGCGCAAAGTACTATGTACGTACTTATACAGATGAGGAAAACTACACTGATGATGTTAAGTATACCGACGGTGCAGGTGAGTTCTGGTTTGAAGAGAACGGAATGCTGGGCTGGAGAAGTGCAAACAGCGATGTAGACGGCGTTACCGGACAGACCTTATTCGAGAGATTACCTAATGTAGGAATGGCTAATCCCTGGTCAGAGGCTGACAGCGCAGATGCTGCAGGCCAGGCTGCAGGAGTAGGCGGTTTCTTTGTTCCCGAGAATAAGGAATATAATGGTCACATGGTTCATTTATCATCATACAGATATATGGAGAATCTTGCTGAAGCAGAAGGTTCTATAGGTTCTGCAGACCTGATCATCCGCAAGGGATTAAAGCAGGAAAGCACAGATGTTTCCGGCGATTACAATAATTATCCTTATAACTGGACTTTTGAGAGCGAAGATGGCTTTGTTATCAACTGCTACGGAAACGTAGAAGGTAAGACAAAGAAGGCTATCTGGCTTTCCGATAATTTCAGCTACAGCATGAATATCTATGGCCAGGGTGATGACGGTGAGCTCTATGGTCTGGATGAAGACCTTATGAAGGTTCTTGTAGAGCTTATCCAGTAATAAACAGATATCGAAACGAACGATCAGGGCTGTCTGCTTCGCAGGCAGCCTTTTTTACATCTATTTGATTAAAAGTATAAAAAGTAATAATATTTTTTTGTCACATTTATGATGTGTACGGCATGTATATAGTGAAAAGGTTTTCGCGGAAACATTTCGACACAGTCATATATGTAATAAGGAGAGTGTCATGAGTACACAAAATGATGAACTGAGATCGGTTATAAACAGATACAGCAGCATGCTGTATAAGATCTGTTTTCTGATCCTTAAAAATGAACAGGATACTGATGATGTGCTTCAGGAGACTTTTTTGGCTTACTACACAAAAAAGCCGGCGTTTAACAGTGAAGAACACAAAAAAGCCTGGCTCATCAGGGTATCACAGAACAAGTGCAGGGAGTTTTTAAGATTCCATAAGAGACATGAGCGCGTGTCACTGGAAGAGATGGAAGAGAAACTTCTGATCACGGATGGCTTAAGAGGCGATGAGAGATACCTTCTCTCTGTTATCTGGAATATGGATTACAAGCTTAAATCGGTCGTTATCCTGCATTACATTGAAGGATATTCTACGGAAGAGACGGCTGTGATCCTTAAGATCTCTTCTGCAGCCGTGAGGAAGCGTCTGCAGAGGGCCAGAGAAGAGTTAAAAACCGAATTGAAAGGAGTGCCTGATTATGAATAAAGATTATAACAAGCTGCTTAACAATATTGATATTACAGAGGAAAAAAAGCAGGAGCTGTACGAAAACTGTATAAGATCAAAACATGCGGGGGATTTTCTGTTCAGATATTCACAGCCGCTTTGCATCCTGATCGCCGCAGCAGTTTTTATGCTGACAGGTATAGGCGCAACGGCGGCAGTGCTCAGTGTAAAGGACAGAATGGAGAGTATGTCGGAGGAAGAGTATAACGATTATGCATACGAAGTAGAGAACGATACCTTTGTGTCTGTGGATGAAGGTTTCTCCCGTGAGCTGAGAGACAGCGAGATCCTCCGCATTATCGAGCTGGAAAGAGATTACTATGACAACGGAGTATTTCCTGTCAATACCGTACCTCATCTTCAGACGGCAGCAGAGCGCGAAGAAGACCAGCTGGCATATGTGGCAGAGGATAATCTTCTGTATCTGCCCGAAAAGGACATGGATGACGAGCAGATCCTGGAATATATCGATCACGATGCCAAGAAATGGTATCTGAACAGTCAGGCTCTTATGGAAGAGGGATTTGATGTGGGAACCTCGCCCGATCTTACCTATGATTCAACAGAGATCGCAGAAGGCAGTGGTGAGCAAAAAGCGCGTGATGCCGGCGAAAAGCTGCTTAAGGATATATATGGGGTTGATATAAATGCAGATAAAAACTGGATAGTTCTGGTGGAATTCTTTGAAGGTGAGGAAGGTATAACGGAAGACCTTTACCAGCTGGACATCTATAAAAAAGGAACAGGCTATGCGGATTCCTACCAGCTCAGACTCAGGGCAGAGGATATGAGTCCCATACTGATAAATCTGGCAGGCTATGAGAGGGAACTCCGGGCAAAGCGGTTCAGTACAGCTGAGGCAGATGCCATGAATGACAGTGCATACGAGAGTGCGGTCAGCTTTGCGGGGGAATATCTGGGACTTGGTACTCCGGAGGATTACAGATTTGAAGAAGACTTTGGTGCAACCGCTGACGGAGAAGCTTTCAAATACCTTATTCTTAAGTACGGTGACAAAAGTGTGTATTTTGGCATAAAACTGGAAGATATGAAAGTAATAATGTGTCATGTAATGCGATCGGGAACATAAAGAGCCTTAAAGATAACAATTAACATCCCGTGCATTCAGCAGGCCCGTCTGCGCGTAGGTTACGCAGCGGGCACCGCCGGCACATTTGTAAAAATGCGGACATTCCTTGCAGCCTTTCGGAAAAACGGGGGCTGCAAGTTTTTTCATGATATCGTTAGATTTAAGCATCGGCTGCAGCCTGGGTACCTGTCCGATATTGCCGATAACAAAGGGCAGCCGCCGGCAGGCCATCATATCACCGTTGGCAAGGATGATCAGGAGTCTTTTTCCGGCACTGCATTCATAGCCGCATCCGCCTTCAGGGATCCATTGCAGAGCCCGGGTATTGCTTATAAAAGGATATTTTTTAGCAAGTCTTGCCGCGGATCCTGATATTTCCTTAAACTGATCAGTAGTGATATATTGTGCAGCGTCATCGGTTACAACCCGGTCCCACCATAGCTTATCAGCTTTATGGGAGGCGCAGACTGCAGCAACCTTCCTGAATTCCCGGTAGTTTTCCTGCATCACGGTAAAGGATACCAGTACCTTTATCCCCTGCGTTTTTAAATGATCGATGCCCTTCAGTGCTTTTTTGAAACTGCCCTCACCGCGTATATGATCGTGTACTTTTTCGGATCCGTCCAGACTGACCTGTACGAATACGGGTGTGAGCCCGGCGAGGGCTTTGGCAGTATCTTCGTTTATCAGAGTACCGTTTGTAAGTATGCCCAGGCGTATACCAAGGCTGCGGATATCCGCAGCGATTCTAAAAAAATCGGGATGGAGCAGCGGTTCGCCGCCGGTCAGATTGATCTGACCTTCAAAGCCTTCTGCTTTGATATATTCTTCATATTTATCAAGCGTCTCTGACATTTCTGCATAGGGCATCGCATAGTGCCTGTCTTCCTGATAACAGTGGAGGCACTGAAGATTGCATTCGTGGGTGATATGCCATTGCAGAAAGTGCCTGTGCATGATCAGTCGGCACCTCCGCCGCCACAGCTTGAGCATGACGAACATGACGAGCAGCTCGAGCAGGATGATCCGCCGGAAGAAGAGGATTGTGATGCCCTGTACTCGTCGCATGCCTTGAGGGAACCGCTGTCGATGGGATAGTAGAAATTCCTCAGAAGTACATCATCATCATTGTCGTCATCGTTGATATCGTATATTACCCGGCCGGTTGACATGACCATGAACATTTCATAGTGTGACAGCCTTCCTTCCAGCATCCGCTTGATACTGACAGAATACTGCACGTGTTTTGCGGCGATCATGCAGGTTTCCCAATCCTTCTTATACTGTTTATATTCTTTTCCGCGTATTTTTAAGGAAACCGGCTGCTTAATGATCTGGTTCAGAGAATAGCAGAAAGCTCCGAAGCTTACGCTGTTGACTTGCATTGAATCTGTCAGGGCTGTTTTGGAGCAGCTTCCGTTTTGTTCCATAGCGTTCTGTGAGAGGAACAGCAGCATGGTGTTGTCTGCCTGATTGGCGCAGCGTTCCTGTACCAGGTTGAAATGATCGTTATCGGGCGCAACGACGATCACGCCCCTGCAGATCATATCGGAAAAATATGAGATGAAGAGTTTGGAATAGTGGCTATTATCTGCACCGTATGCAAATTCAAAAGGATCCAGGATGCCGGTCCATCCTGCAATTATATTGCTGATATAGTTCGGATCGTTTTTCGCGGCGGATCTAATACGCGCATTCCGCACGATGGAATGAACTATCGCTACCACAAGTGCTATGGGGCACAGACAAACTATCAGGATCGGAATGATCAGAGCACCCAGGCCTTCGTCGTCATCATCTTCGATATTGTTGTTCAGATCGTCTTCTGAAATGTATACGGCATTTGAAAATGAAGCATCATTAATTCTTATCTTTACCTTATACATGCCATTGCAGTCGGAAGCAGAGATTTTTGTGACATTGCCGCTGCCCTTTATATCATCATAATGGGAAGCATAGCGCAGATCATTTACGGCGCCATCCGGCGTGGTCACTGTAATATGCACTTTTTCGGTAGTGGGCTGGAAATTAGCGCCGATCAGTCTGAAAGTGAACAGATAATAGGACTCATCCACGCACTTGACAGCCTTATTGATGCGGTATCCGATCTCGTAGGTGCGTGTAACGTTCTGGCTGGATCTGTAGCAGTCTATCTGATAGCCCATTGAGGAATCCTCAAGATGATAGGTGTAATCAGGACGACCGTCGGTATCATTGGTAAATGCGCAGTCGGTACCGTCGATCCGTACATACACGCTGTCAGTTACCAGTTCCACCGAATCCTCTTTATCGGCATTCGTCACGATATCTTTATAGAATCTGGTAAACGACCCGCTCTCAAAGCGTACCGTCCATGTCTCCAGCACATCCGCGCTGCCATCTTCATTCACGGTGACAGTAAAATCTGCCTCCTGTACACTGTAACTGGACGCATTTGCTCTGAGCGGCCGGGATATACCTGCCAGCACGAACATGAGCATAAATGCGATCGTGCATAAACGTTTCAGGCGTTTCAATGATCCGGTATTTTTCATGGCTTTCTCCCCCCATGTTGTTATATAGTACCACATATAATATACCATTAAGCCGGCACTCGTGCAAATCCGGGAAGGCAGCCCTTTTTATGTACTTTTGAACGGTGTTATGATATGCATCCCAAATATGTTGAACTGTTGCTTTCCCATAGTGTTAAAGTTCCGGAGGAATTCATGCCTGGAACAGGAGAACAGTAAATAAAAAACACTTGCAGTAGTCTTCCGGGGGAAGGACTGCTGCAAGTGAGGTTGTAGCGGTAAAAGATAAGATCAGTCGTCGTTCAGAATACTGTAGAAGCTTTCTGCCTCATCTTCTGTAAGGTGTGAAGCGGCATAGATGGTTCCGTCGGAAAGATCGATTATAAAAACGTCATCGCCATCATCGACATATCCGAGGCTCAGACCGCCGACTGTTATCTCAATGTATTCCGTACCGTCGTCAAGTTCGGCATTTTCAACGGTATACTGGTCTATGGCTTCTTCAGTACCGTCATGAACATATGCATAGTCGCCTTCGTCAGATTCATAGAAGAGTATGACGAAATCCCTGCCGTTTCCGTCTGCGGCATAAAGACCGTCTACGTAACTCATTTCTACATCGTCATCATCTTCATCATCATCTTCTTCGTCGTCGACAATGGTCATTCTGTCTACGATACCCCCGAGAGCTTCAATAAGGGTCACCATGTTGTCATTCAGCTGGATCATATCGTCTTCGCCGTCGAAATCGTTTTCGTCGAGATCGCCCATCTCATCGATGACTTCTTTTGTAGATTCAAGAAGATCTTCGACATCATCGTCCTGAGCTATGCCGTCATTGTGCATATACAGGTCTTCCACGGTCTGATACAGATCTGAAAGTGTTGCAAAATTCTGCTGCAAAGTTTCCATATCCATGTTTTTTAACCCTCCATTAAAAAGAAATATTTAGTCCCGCCCGGATATAATAGTAAAGCGGGACGCACACAGATTGATTATATATTATATATGGCAGGTACGCAACCCAAATATATCAGGAACGGAATGGTGCTTGACACAGAGAGACATGCGGGGTATACTCTGAAAACATAAACCAATAGTTGGGAAAGGGAAAAGATGTATAATCGCGTATCCGTAATCGAGTGGTCATCAGTCTGGGCTATGTATGTCGTCAACGTGCATGGTTTTGATTTTGAGCATTCAAAAACGGATCAAGATAAGCGATAGGTTATCCTTTTAATAAGATTTCTGCAAATGAGACCACTTATCTGTCCGGATAAGTGGTTTTTTATATCAAAAGGAGGTAGAAAAAATGAGCAGGATCAGATACAGAAAAGCAGCAAAGGAAGAGGCCGGGAAGGTATGTGATATCGTTCAGGGAACGAAGGCGGCTGTCTATCCCCACTATTACACAAAGGCAGTGATGGATTTTTTCGGGAGGCTGCACAGCCTGGAGAATATCACAAAGGATATAGAAGAAGGCAGGATCGATATTCTGGTCGTGGATGGAGAGGTGGTCGGAACCGGAAGCCGTATCGATGACCATATTACAAGAGTATATGTGCTGCCGGAGTATGAGGGGAAGGGCTACGGAACGATCATAATGGATCATCTCGAAAGTGATATTTTTGCTGAGTATGATAAATGCAGTCTGGATGCATCCCTGCCGGCGACTCTTTTTTACGAACACAGGGGTTTCAGAACCGTGGAGCACAGAAAACATGATCTGGGCGATGGCGAAGTGATGATATATGAAATAATGGAAAAGAGCAGGAAGGCAAAGATAGAAAAGGCTGAAAGGACCGATCTGGACCGGATCCTGAAACTGCAGTATATTGCATATCAGAGTGAGGCACAGCTGTTTGGGGGAAAGACAATACCGCCGCTGACACAGACTTTGGAAGAAGTGGAGGCTGAATACGATAAAGGTATCATTTTAAAAATGACTTCGGAGGATGGGACAATTATAGGATCGGTCCGGGCAGCTGAAG
>CAMVRS010000003.1 GCA_947169935.1 uncultured Lachnospiraceae bacterium | reverse complement strand
GATGTACGCGTACAGAACGATATCGACCGTTTCCACCTGGTACAGGATGCGCTTAAGTTCCTGCCCCAGCTTGGCAACAAGGGCGCATATCTCTATCAGAAGATGAGCGACAAGCTTGTTGAGCACAAGCAGCACATCAGTGACTTCGGCGTAGACCTTCCTGAAGTTATAAACTGGAAGTGGGAAGATATTAACTGATTGTCATTCTGAGCGACGCTACCATTCCAGGCAATGTGCCCTGTCATACTGAGCGACATTACTTGTCATTCTGAGCGCAGCGAAGAATCTTCATAAAAGGACCGGCCTCCTATAAGGTACCGGTCCTTTTTATATATCATGCCAGCTACATATCTCCCCATGCTCAATATACAGGCAGGTCACTTGCTATCTCTCCCCATGCTCAATATGCAGACAGGTCACTTGCGCCTGTTACGTTCGGCTCGCTGTTTTATGTGACCGGGATTTACATTTCACAATCGTCCGGGACCGGGCGACAGTGTGCGTCCCTGCACACTGTCTTCCTTGTCCCGCCATCCTTGGCGGTCCATCCCTGCTTTATCTATCCCGGCCACAAAACAGCGGCCTCACTTCAAAGGCGCCCGATGACTCTGCCTGCATATTATCGCATGGAGTTTATCTTGCACCATAACAGAACAACAAGGAAGCATCGGGACCTATGACCTGTAGCCACCGCTGTGTACGCTCCCGGCTTCACTTCAGCTTCTCATACGCTTCCCGGGTTTCTTCCGCGGTGCTGCCGCTGATGTAATAATCTTCCCCGCTCTTTGTGGTTATATGGATGTATGCTTTCTGAGGAGGAACCAGGAATACCTTGCAGCCGTTCTTTCCCTCAACATAGAAATCACCTTTAAGAAGGGTATCCATGCCCACGCCGGCAGTGCGGCTCATCCGCAGCTTTGTCATATCTTCGCCGTATTCGATATCAGCGATATCGTCGAAGGGGATCACGTATTCGTCGCGCAGCTGATGGCAGACCAGCTTCCCGTCATCAAGCTGTAGACGGACAGGCGTTGATTCCAGCATGCCCAGCCACACTATAGAGAGAAGCGTTGCAACAAGGCTCAGGATCAGGAATATACCAACTATCTTCCCGCCGGGATGCGCCATATTGATAGTGGATCCTATACCTGCATGTTTCTCCACCATCAGGCGTCTGTCGGTGGGATTATAATACAGCATGCCTCCCAGCCAATATTCGTCGTCATCCGATATCAGTGATATCTCTTTCTGGTAACGCTCATCTATCTTTATATTACTGCGGACAAAGATCACCATCTCTGCCATGATCACTGCCACATACGCTCCTATGCTGATCATCACAAACATATCCGACTGTCCGACTACAAACATGATATATATTATTATCAGGTATATTGAATTAAGCCACAGAAAGCCCACGACCATATCAGCCAGATTCTTCTTTTTTGCCCTGTTGTAATTTGCATTTATATCACTGTCCGCAGAGATTACCGTATTCTTCATGTTGTCCATGATATAAGCGCCAAAGGTGATGATAAGGCCCGTCAGCCAGTATGTTCCCATCACTATCGTAGCTGTAAATCCGCCTGTATGGATATCCTTAAATGTTATCACCTTAAGATCCGCAAGCACTGCCAATACCACTACCGCCAGTCCCACAGCGTTGGGGATGATCACTCTGACCGCCTTAAGGGCGTGAACACTCCCGGCCGTCTTCAGATCCACAAGATTTATGCCTTTATCCGATACGATACCGAGCTTTCTCTTTAGCCCCATCATCTCCCTGTGCCCGATAATGAAAGGAACCGGGAGGATGCATACTGCTACAAAAATAAAAACAGTCCAGATAAAAGTTTTGAGTGCAAGGCCTTTAAGCAGCAAAAGAACCGCGGCTATCGCGGTACATACCAGAGATATGCAAAACGCCTGTTTCCGGCTTCTCTGCACTATCTGCTCCACTTCGTCTGCTGCCGGATCAGCCTTAAACTCCGGGCGGTTGTTAACTCCCAGCACAAGTTTGTGGTCCTTCCACTTTTTCGGATACATATATAGAAACATGATCCAAACGGTGGGTACCAGACATATAAACATTATCAATCCAAATCCAAAACCACTCATAAATCTCTCCTTATCAACAGGATCCTTCACCTAATAAGGGACGACAGGCAAATATCAATCCTGAGAATCCTTCCCGTAATACTCTTCTACCAGTCGCAGCAGCTCCTGCTTTGGCACTCCGGAAAGCCTGGCCTCGGAAACGATACGCTTAAGCTCCGTCTTATTGGTATCGCTTATGCTGCCCTGCTTTTCGATCTCCATCCTTACCCTGGCGCCAAATTTCCGGTCCGTCATGATATAGCCTTCCATCTTAAGCTGCTGGTAGGCTTTGCTGACCGTCATGGTATTGATGCCCATCTCCAGTGCCAGCGCCCTTACCGTAGGCAGCTGTTCGCCGGCTTTCAGCTCTCCGTCGGATATGCCCATGACTATCTGGTTTCGTATCTGCTGGTAGATAGGCACATCAGATAATTCATCTATCCTGATTATCATACCGGTCCATCCTTTCTTATCATATATTTCTTCCTCACTATCTCCTTTTAGCCAGAGACATAACTCTCTTATAACTCAGCGCGGCCAGCAGCGAAATAAGCAGTATGAACCCGCCGGCCAGCAGCTTATGATCCACATACATTCCCAGATATACCACGCCTGCAATAACTCCCATCCCGACAAACATATTAGGAAGAAGGTAAACCGATACCGCAGCGCTCTGCTTTACCACTTCTATCTCATTCTCCCAGTCAAGACGCATATGTCTTACGCCGCATACGCAGCCCCAGCAGGTAGAAAAGGCAAGAAGCGCAAATCCCAGCAGAAGATCCAGTATCGTTTCAACCAACGGCACCTTTGCGGATACGCAGAAGCATATCGTGGCAAATACCATAAACGGAACCGTAAGATACATATTAAACAGCATCTTCCCTTTATACAAGGTTTTTTTCTCGATCGGCAGGCTCTGTACTATCCAGTAATTCTTCCCTTCCAGCGAAGGAGAGCAGGCACAGGTACTTACCATGCCCAGGAAGAAGTATATAAAGAAAGGAATGGCCGGCCTTAGGATCGCGGGATCCACAGGTGCTCCCGAAGTTATCATCTCTACGATACGGTCAAATCCCATTACCAGCGTGATGATCGAAAATATCGTGATAAGCACTTCTCCGAATCCGCCCTGTACCAGATAAGTCGTGGACCCGGTCATACGTCTGAATTCCTTAAAGGCAATGGCGTTGAGCACAGAGCGTTTCTTCTGTGCACTGACTTTGTAATCCTTCTTTGCGGCATGGGACTTAAGCGCCGAATTGATCCTGCGGTATGAACCTCCGACTATCATAAACACTATGACAAACAGTATGCTGCTTACACCCGTAAGCAGCAGTATGCCCGATACGGAAAGCTTTGTAACTGCTTCCGAAAACCAGCGTGCAGGCAGGAATACTCCCGCTGCATTATCGATGGCCTCTTTGCTCTGCTCAAGAGCATCCTGCACTTCACCGTTCTTGACAACCGCCTCAATGATATAGCGCAGCATGAACGCCAGGATACCTACCGCAAACATCAGTACCGCCTGGATCAGATTGCTCTTTTTGAAATGCGAACCTATCCACGCCACCACAAAACCTAAAAGGGATGCCAGCAGCATGGGTATTACCGGCAAAAAGAATGACAGCACTATCCATATCGGATATACACAGACCACCGGCTTTTCATATACCGCATACCCTATGAGCATTGCAACGGAAATGATCATGTACCAGGGCAGGCTGTTGATATACATGTACATAAACTTGCAGGCAGCAACTGTCTTTGTACTGAACGGAAGGGACATCAGCATGTCATATTCCTTAAAATTGAACAGGTAGCCGTTGGTCTTAAAAAATGTAAGTATAGCAGCCAGCGCAGCAACTATCATCGCACACATCACAGGGATCGAATCACTCATGCCGCTTTTTCCGAAGCCCATACAGTAAAGGATCCCGTAAAACATGATCATGAGATACAATATGCCAAATCCGACCATACTGATGACTGCTTTTCTCTTCTTCTTTTTGTCGGTTGAATGCTTGCAGATATTCATCTGACTGGTTGATAAAAGCAGTGTTTTGATAAGAAGTATGCTCTTATTCTTCATTTTCTGCCTCCAGGAATGCTTCCTCAAGTGAATGACCTTCCGTTAATTCTTCCATAGTCCCGCTTGCAACTATCTTTCCTTTTTTAATGATAGCCACCTTATTACAGAGCTTCTCCGCCACATCCAGTACATGGGTGGAGAAAAATATCGCGGTGCCCTTTTCGCACATCTCGTGCATTATCTCCTTAAGCTGGAAAGTTGCCTTGGGATCCAGGCCCACGAAGGGTTCGTCCAGCACCATCAGCTTAGGCTCGTGGATCAGCGCCGATATTATAGCCACCTTCTGCTTCATGCCGTGCGAATAGGAGCTTATCAGATCTCCCAGTGCATCCGTGATCTCAAAGGTATCGGCATATTTCTTTATACGCTTCTCACGGTCCTCAGCGCTTATATCAAAAACATCTGCCACAAAGTTAAGGTACTGTATGCCTGTCAGGTTTTCGTACAGGTCCGGATTATCCGGAATATAAGCGGTTACCCTCTTGCAGGCCATTGGCTCATCTTTAACCGAATGGCCGTCTATCAGTATCTCGCCTTCTTCAAAATCCAGCACTCCCACCACCGCGCGTATCGTTGTGGATTTGCCGGCTCCGTTATGACCGATAAAGCCGTAGATATCTCCGCTCTCTACATGAAGCGTTACATTGTCGGCAGCCTTCTTCCCGCCGCCGTAGGTTTTTGAATAGTTATTTATCTTAAGCATTTTCGCTCCTCTCTGAGGACGAAAGGACCGTCCCCGCGTCCTCATTCTTATCTTTCCGATACAGCAGGAAGTATGCTCCGAAGAAGGTCAGGCTGCCTGATATGGCAATTAACAGCTCCGAAGCCCACGCAGATACACTGATCACTCCCGCAATCTGGAGTCCTGCAAAGCCGTCGATCAATGTATGGATCAATATAGCCAGCGGATACAGCCAGAATTTCTTCTTATCTTTGCAGGCGTAGAATACCAGGACCGAAGCGCCGATATGGTACATTACCGCAAATATCCTTTCAACTATATCAAGAAACAGATCTCCGGCGGAGAATGCAGCCAGCTGCGCTGCTATTGTATATCCCTGAGCCACGCTGTCCGTCCCCTGGGCCTGTGCCTGCTCTATCAGGGTCCCAAAAGTTCCCGAATTGATCATAAGAGCGTAGACAATGTATGTTACATAGGATATACCCACGACTAATATCACTTCAATCCCGCCGTGGCCTATTCCGTGTGATATCGATGTTTCACGATTTTTACGGTTCTTAAGCAGTGTCTTGTATGCAACAAGCCTTCCGGTCTCTTCAAACACTCCCGGGAAGAGTCCCACGACCAGCGCCCACAGAATGGGATTTGCATCCAGGAACTGAGCTGCCCCATGGTACGGGAGTCCCATCAGGGTCGGGAAAACCAGAACATTCTGTATAGGCTTCTCCAGGATCAATGCAAAGAGCAGGAAAGTCGCTGCGCCTATAAGTATGGTCGATATCTTTTCCTTCTTCTTCACCTTCCAGATGATAGCCATCACCAGAGGTGCTGCGAAAAATATCACCGTTCCGATGATCAATAGTGTTAACTGTGATGTTCCAACCTTTGTGAATTCCATGATCTTCATCTCCTTTATATGAATGCCGGGTTGAAAGCTATATCGCTTGTATTCGTTGTATTACTCTATCTAATACATTATATACACCAAAAAAACAGCCCTGTCAAGACTGTTTTCATAAATATTTCCGGGCATAAGAAAAGGGCCTCGCGGCCCTTTTCCGGATAATGCATTGATTATTCGAATGTAAGAGGATCACCTACAAGATTCTTCTGATTAGGAGTGATCACAATCTTATTTCCGTTATTGAGTATCTTAGTCTTATACTCTTTTTTAGGGATCTTGCTCCATTTCTTCTTATCCCATGTAGTAGGCTGTGATTCTTCAAGTCTGCAATAGATAGGTGATAAGACGATCCTTGTTCCGCCCCATCCGTAATAACGGGTAACGGTTATCCACATTCCTCCTGTGATATCCTGAAATACCAAAGGCTTGATGGTAAAGCTGATCCTGTTGTCAATGCCGTCTTTCTTCTTTACATACTTCATCTCTTTATTGAGCTTTTTCATAGCCTTCTTAAGGATGGACAGATCTTTTCCTTTGATACCCATCTGCTTTGCGATCTTTGAATTAACGGTACCCTTTACGGTAAACTGGGAACCTGAATTAGAGTTCTTGTTTTTCCTGGGGCTGAACTTCCATTTGATCACTTCGGAATTGAAGGTATAACCTTCGGGCATAAGCTTCTTAGCTACATTATAAATACCGCTGTTAGGATTGATGGATACATACAGATCGGTAGCAGGCTTAACGGCTCTTGTACGATAGTAGATAGTCTCATAATAGCCTACATCTACTGACAGATTAACGTTCTGGCCCTTTACGTCAAAAGCACCAAGGTCATAAGTCTTAACTTTGGGATTTGCAGGATACATATAATAGGGATTATCAGTTGTAGCATTAACAAGATCTGTTTCCACTATTTCGTAATCTGCTGCTTCCTGACCGTCAAGACTGATCTGATAAAGCATCTCAACAACTACTTCGCCGTTTTTCTCGGAAACATCAAGTACCTTTCCGTTCTCGGGATTTAAGGATGCAAGAATGGTATCTTTATCGATCTTCCCGTCAACAACATATGCATCGATAGATTCACCGGTTTCGATCTCCTTGCCTACTTCTACATCCATTGCTACTACAGTATCTTCTACCGTAGTATCTTCTGCTGCAACAACTTCTGCTGCGGTCTCCTCCTCGGCAGCAGCCTCTTCTGCAGTCTCCTCTGTAACTTCATTAGCTGACACTTCAACATCATCTGCTGCAACTACAGGCAGAACAGATTCAGTCAGCATTGCTGCAGAAAGAACAAATGCCAATAATTTTTTCTTCATTGTAAAACCTCCCTTAATACTATGAAAACTTACGTTTTCAAACCACAAACTCGCATGGATTATAACACAGTGTGATCACTTCATGCAAGTACCTATTTTCACCCCGCAAACAATATATTATCAAACAGGTCTGCGATATCCACGCCGTCTATGCTCTGGGGATAGCTGAGTGGCTGATCCAGCTCAAAGCGCACTATGCTGCCATCCTGAAGCTTAAAGTCTACCCAGCTCTGATTATCCGTTGCATAGAAGTACAGCTTATCTTTAGCCTTTATCTTCACTTCCGTATAATCATTGCTGTCCTCGGAATCCCTGGCCATCACTGCCATATCCTTTTTGGCGATCAGACCAAATCCCGAAATACCACCCATATCTATTATATAGTAAGGATCCGTACTTACAGGCTCTCCGGTCCGGCCGATATAGTAATCTTTGTACATATCGTACGTAGACATCAGATCCCCCCTCTGATAGATGCGGAATTCATATGGATCGGAGGGCACGCGGTTATAGAAGCCGCCATCAAACTCCGCTATAAAAGCGGGATCATTCTCATTCAGGCTGTAGATCCTTATGGTTTCGTAATCATTCTCGTGCACAACATTCACAAACATATAATTGATATGTCCTATGGTGGCTACCCATACATCTGCATCAAAGCCGTAAAACTCATCCTTGTAATCGGCTCCATTAAGATGGTAATACAGGCTCATGTTAAAATCATCATCGGGAACCGCACTCGCCAGGAAGTCTAAGTCCGTATGAGGCAGTTTTCCCACCAGCGCCCTGCTGTTCACGATGTAATCCTGTGCGCAGTCTGTATACTCTTCTCTTACCAGGCCGGGATAATCTTCATATTTTAAAGTGATCGTCTGCATTCCGGAAGCATAGGGCCCCAGCGTATAAACCTGGAAATAAAAGCTTATGCCTTCATATCCCAGGGAAAACTGCAGATCCCCGTCATCCATATACATCTGCGATATGGTGCTTGCCAGATCTTCCGCATCATTAAAGACTTCTTCCCCGTATTCCTCGATCAGCCTTTCCTGAAGTATGCCGGGGATCTCCAGGATCTGATCGCCTTCCAGCACATCATCTATATGGAGTTCCTCCCCTGTAACGGAATCAAATACAGTGGGTACAAAAGTATATATACCATGGGCTCCGCCATAATAGCCTTCATAATCAGTAAGGATACTGGTGACTACGGTATCAGCCCTTTCGATAAAGGTACTGTATTCCTCTGTCATCTCCATGGGCATTCCGTTAGCGGCGTTTTCCTCGCCCATATCTACCAGATCCCCAAACTGCTTGCCTTCTACGCGGTCATACATATCATCGCTGTATTCTTCTATCACTGCTGCCAGCTCGGGAAGATCCTCATCCAGAAGGGTTATCTGGTCCGCCTTCGAAGATGCCAGGCGCATATCCAGGTCCTTACTGTAATAGACATTGCTTATGGGATAGCACTGAAAATCCAGCTGTCTGTATTCTGGTCTTGCCGACACGGGCTCCGGCTCGATATCGGGCTCGGGAGTGGGCGTGGGCTCCGCTTCCGTAGGAGCTGCTTCCTCCGTGGGAGTGGGATCTTCCTCTCTGTCCCCTATGTTCCCGCGGCTTGCTCCGTCATTCGAGGTGCAGCCTGCCAGAAGCGATAACGACAGGGCTGCTGCCGGCAGTACTTTTAATAATGTATTCTTTTTCATAATCCCCTCCGAATATAAACTTTAACTTTTTTATTATATGAAAGAAATCTGCTTATCCAGCAGTGATCTCGCCTTTACTTCATGTATTACATCACCGGCTTTTTCATTTACCGTATCGCACAGGATAGGCGATGCGGGATCATATTTAGCCATGCTCTCCTTCACCTTCTCCGGACTGAAATTTGCATAGCAGTATCTGCAGCCGTTGCCGCAGGTATTGTAAGTGCCTATCTCACGGCTCTCAACACACTGGCATTCTGCCCTTTGCGAGGGATCTTTCTTTACCTTTATCTTCCCGCCGCAGATACGCTCGATCACGCCCTGATCTATGCAGGCGTTATGCTCGATGCCTATGGCTGCCAGATCTATCTTCTCTGCGCAGGTTGCCAGCACCATGTTGTTCTCTACCGTAATGTCATGCATCTTCCGTGCCAGATCCGTCATGGACTCAACGCTTTCTTCGCGGATATTCATATCTTTCATATTCTTCTGGATCTTCTGATAAAAGTCCACGAAACTTATGACACATTTCTCCGTATGTCCTTTAAGCGCCGCCGCTATCTCGGAGAATGCCGTCAGGTGATAATCCGCAGTATATCTTTCATTTATCGCAATGGGATCGTAACGCCATATCACCTTTTCCGGCCCTATCTTCTCCGACAGTTCGATAAACGCCGGGATCAGTTTTTTCTTCTTATCGGGAAGATTGGCTTCCATATCCTTTCCGTATCCGGTAAGGGTAAACTGGAAATAATATTTATAATCCTTAAGCTCATCCAGGCGCGGTATCATGGGTATGGGATTCTTGGTCCAGAATACTATGCAGTCCACCACCTCGGGATTCAGCGGTATCTTGCTGATCTGGTGCGCATTCAGCGGATTGCGGCTGTATACAAAGCCTTCCTGTATCCTTCTTATGAACCACTCCGAATAAAAAGCCGGAATATCTGTTTTTCTGCTGGCACTGATTATCATGTATTTCCTCCTATGCTCTGCGTATGAGCTTTTAACCCAGGCATCATTATACTATCAGCACAGTTATCCCGCAAGTTTAGCCGGACCCTCCGGGCCCCTGATATTTGACAGTATAGCGCAGAATTATTATAATTACGAAATCGAAACGGTCATCAGGACCACAGCACTTATAAGGGAGAGATTATGAAAAAGAAAAACTTATGGAACAGAGGACTGGGGCTTCTTGTTGTGCTGCCGTTAACGTTTTCGCTTGCAGCCTGCGACAGCAGCAGTCCCTCCGGAAGAGATCATTATGAAGATGATGAGGAGGATGAGGAAACTCCTACCCCCACCAAGGCAGTCGAAGAAACGCCCACTGAGGAAGCTCCCACACCGGAGCCGGATAACACCTCTGCAGCCAAGCCCGATTATGACGCGATCTACGCCCCCATACTCGAAGAGGTTCTTGAAGCTGTCCGCGACGGTTACGACTTTGATAAAGATTACAGCTATCTGTCCACCGGTATCATGGAAAGATGCATGTACGGTGACAAAAACCTGCTTCTTAACAGCATCGGATACATGATAGCGGACATAAGCGGCGACGGCGTTCCAGAGCTGCTGATAGGCGAGATCGGTGCTTATGACGAGATGGATAAAAGCGGAAGCGCATATATATATGATGCTTATACCTGTGCAGACGATAAGCCCGTGAGTGTTTTTGAGGGCTGGGCGCGTAATTCCCAGCGCTGGATGGGCGACGGAAAGTTCTATAATACCGGCTCCAACGGTGCAATGTATTCCTCTTACGGCCAGTTCCACTTAAGCGCCGACGGAACCGAGCAGATCTGGGATGACTTTTACTTCACCACAGATGAGAACGGCGATATAGCATATTACCACAATAATACCGGCGTCACCGATCCCGACGTTTCCGAAAAGCTGGATGTAAGCGTTTCTGAATTTATGGATGCGGTCGAAGCTTTTGAGGTGAAACCCTTAACCTTCATGCCCATAGGATATTATAAAGGCACTTCTTCCGCTCAGAGCGGCGGCAACAGCAGCAGTTCGGTTGCTTCCAAAGCCGACGAACCCATCGTAGGATCCTGGAATCTCAGAAGCTATGTAAATATGAGCGTAAGGAGCTATGAGATATTCGAGGACGGTACCTGGCTGGCTGTTGAGTCCATGCCTTCCTATCTTATTGACGGTTCCTTATCGGAACTCGACAATCTCAGCGGTACCTGGGAAGAAGGCAACGGCGGCAGCGCCGGTTATAATGCATACAACCTGCTGGACGAAAACGGCGATGTTTTTATGCCTGTCCTGGTCTATGATGAGGACGGAACAATGGCAATGAATACCGGGGGTAATGTGATCTTCTACTACAGCGATCCCTATATCGATCCCGAGATCGTGGGAACCTGGCTTACCGAGAAGGGTTCAGGCATAGAATTTGATGATAAGGGTAACTGGAACTACTATGAAGACGACGGAACCTGGCAGTTTGGCGGTCACTGCGTAGTTGCCGGCGAACCCGGAGGCGTTTACCTGCGTCTTCATACACAGGCAGGCAACAGCGGAAATACCGTATTCGCAGAGGGCGAATTCTATATGAACAATACCGGCTACAATGTTATCGACATGAAGTTTGCTCCCGGATTCAGAGATGTCATCGCAGAGGAAGCTTCACTTTCAAAGAGCAGATAAATTACAGAGAATCTGCGTTTATCAGCTCTACTCTTTCCATATCATTTGTTTCTTCAACAGGATCGTGCCCGGCGATCAATATAGTCCGGCCGTTCCTGTTGTTTTTTATATATTCTTTCATCCGCTGCTTTGTATCATCATCGAGTCCTGCAAAGGGCTCGTCCATAAGCAGGACCTCCGAAGGATGCAGCATTGCCCGCAATATTGAGAGCCTGCGCTTTTCACCCCCGCTTAGTTTTCCGGCAGGTGTATCAAACACAGTCTCCGGCAGGACCTTCCCGATCTCTTTCGCCAGATCGCCCACGCATCCTGCCAGTTCCAGGTTACGCAGCGCATTGGCATTTTCTACCAGCCTGTCTTCCTGAAATACCATGCTTACTTTTCCGCAGTTTATCTTTCCTTCATCCGCTTTTTCGATCCCCGCAAGCAGTCGAAGCAGTGTGGTCTTTCCGCTTCCGGAAGGGGCATTCAGGTAATACATGCCGCCGGCTTTCAGTCTGAAAGAGCTGTCGACTACGATCCTGTCATGATAAGCTTTTTTCAGACCTTCAACCACAATATCCGCCCCCGGATCACACTTAGCATCCCCCTCTCCGGAACGATACGCCGTATCTTTTTTCGCCGGTCTGATATGTATCTCTTTCGGACAGGATGAAGGAATACCCGACAACATTCGGAATACGGAAATAATGATTCTCTCCGTCACAAAGCTTATGAGCAGTATCACGATTATCCAGGCAAAAACCCCTGCAGTATTCAGATAGATCTTATCCCTGTAAAGCCGCTCTCCTATACTGCCTGCGGGCAGACCTATCACTTCGGCTGCTATCCCGGATTTAAAAGCCATACCCAGGGATACGGACATGGCCGATAACAGATAGGGCCGGTAAGCTTCCCTGTATATCCAGAAAAACTCAGCTCCCGGACGTATCCCGAACACCTTAGCCATTTCCAAAAGCCGGGGATCGGTCTTTTTAAGCCCTGTGAGTACGTTTTCATAGATATTCGGAAAGACCACCATAAAGCTTATACAAAGTACCAGGTGTTCCGATCCCCACCATATAAGCAGTATAACCACTACCGCTGCAACAGGAACCGATTTTAAAAACATCACAAAGGGGCGGAGTATATCATCTGTCAACGGGATAAGGTAAGCCGCAAAAGCCAAAAGAAATGCAGCAACGGAGGCAATGAAGAAACCTCCTGCTATACGAAAAAGAGATCCTGCCACGCCCTGCCAGAAGGCAGCCGTAACTCCCTGTACCGCAAGCTCCCTGAGCGTCTCAACAGGTGACGCAAAATATATGGGGTTACTTACAAGCAGTGCCGCAAGCTGCCATAGCAGGATCCAGAAAAGCAGGATCACTGTTTTTTTTATCCATTTATCCTTCACTCGATAATTCCGTAGAAATCATCCGCAGGGAGCTGGCCGCCCACCGAAGCGGGGTCCTGTTCAAAAAGGATCTGCAGATATCCCGATAAAGCATCCTTCATCTCACTGCCGCTTATGCATACGATATTGCAGAAAGGAATTGCTTTCTGTGCTACCGGCGCTTTTTCGATAATGCCGGCTTCCGCAGTGTACTCCGCAGCAGTTTCGGTCTGTGTATTAACAAAATCCACACTGTCCTCATGGTCCTTTAAGAAGCTCAAAACGGCTTCTTTATTTTCTTCAAGAAAAGCTTTTCTAACAACAGTTACGCCGGTAAGAAGACGCGATCCGTTATTCAGGGCATCCCATTCTTTCGTCATATCCATGACTATGGAAAGCTGGTCGTTCTGTGCAAGTGCTGCTGTCACGAAAGGCTGGGGAAGCATACCCACACAGGAAGGATCTGCTGCAAGCTGTGCCGCCACTTCGGCAGCCTCTGATTTGAACTCTATCTTCACACTGTCACTTAAACCTTTTTCGGAAAGGAGATAACGCAATACATATTCGGGTGTGCTTCCGGCACCGGTCGTATATACGGTCTTACCCGCCAGATCCTCCAAAGATGCGATATCGGCATTTCCGCTTACCATATAAAGAACACCCAGGGTATTGATATCGATGACCTCGATACCGCCGTTTGTTTTCTTATACAGTACGCTTGCCACATTGGCAGGGATAAGCGCGATATCCAGATCCCCTGATGCCATACCCGCGATGATCACATCCGCCTGGGTCTCCATCGTAAAGGTATAAGGATTATTCTCCTGTTCGTGGATGAGTTTGACAAGCCCTATAGAAGTAGGACCTTTTAATGAACCGACACGCACCTGTGTGTCATTCTGCGCAGGCGCCGCCTGTGCGCACCCTCCCAACACAAACAACATTACCGCTGCTGCAATAAAATACTTTAATTTCTTTTTCATTATGTCCCTCGTCTTTCTGTCTAAGCGGCTGCTTCATATCCGTTACTTATTCAGATATTCCATAAGCAGCTCGTAATTTATGGCTGCATCATGATAGCCCTGAAGATAAAGTACTTTAAGTTTCTTAGGATCTTTTTCGATACGTTCGATATCCACCAGCTTCTCGGGGCGGAAGACAAATATCCTTCCTTCCGCTTCGAGACGTTCAATGGCGTCAAGAGTCTTGTTATAGACTATATGTCTGCGTTCCATAGCTCTTCGAAGTCCCGGATACTTGGGATACTTCATCAGCATCATCTGGCGGTTAGCGATGGACTGTGGCTTCTTTCTATATTCTATGGGTCTGGTGAGGACCACCACATTCTTCTTATTCCCGTCACGCATGGAATGCCGCAGCGGTATCGAATCTGCCATGCCTCCGTCAAGATACAGCTTTCCGTTATATTCCACATTCCGCGACACCAGCGGAAGGGATGCGGACGCCTGTACGGCGGTGATCCCCTTTCTCATATTCTCCATGCGCAGATATTCGGCCTTACCGGTCTCTATATTGGTAGCAACTGCATAAGCCTTGCCGGGCCACTTATCCGCAGTGTCATAATCATAGGGATCCAGCTCATTGGGGATAGTGTCGTAACACATCTTTACATTAAAAAGATCACCTGTGGTCATAAAGCTTTTCATGCTGCAGTAGTTTTCATCATCAAGATAGTTTATCGCTACCCTGAAAGCCCTGCCCGGCTGCTTTGAGATATAGCTGCATAGGTGGCAGGCTCCGGCCGATACGCCGTAGCTGTGATCGAACCACAGCTCCTTCTCCATAAAAAAGTCCAGTATTCCTGCGGTGTACGCGCCGCGCATACCGCCGCCTTCAAGTATAAGGCCTGCTTTTATCATTTCCATGTTGTTCTATCTCCTGATTCAGTCTTTTATAATGGCACCGTACTGCTGCCCTGGCATTCAGTCTCTCAATGCACTCTTTCAAGATCCTTCGCTTCGCTCAGGATGACAAGGGCTGTTGCCCCTTACCGTCACCCTGTCATTCAGAGGAGCGCAGCGACGATGAATCCTGACTGCCTTCCTGCTTCCGATGAACTACCTGCCGTTTTCCGATGAAACCTCTTCCGTCCGCTGGTTCATTATCAGCATCTGCAGACGGTTCTCAATGTTCGCGCGGCTCACGTCGGGATCGTAATCCAGCGGCAGCAGCTCTATATCCGGGAACATCTCCTTAAGTTTCTTACATACGCCGCGGCCTATAACGTGGTTAGGCAGGCAGCCGAAGGGCTGAAGGATAACAAAATTCTTGCAGCCGTGTTTTGCATTGTAGATTATCTCTGCAGGGATCAGTATGCCTTCACCGGTATCAAAGGTATGGTGGATAACATCATCCGAATCCACTGCCAGCTCATCCATTAGCACTGCCTTCTCGTGCAGGGCCTGATCCTTTGCGATCCTGTCGGTTACCCAGTGTGCAAAGTTAAAGAACTTATTTGCCACATTGCTCCAGAAGCGGGTAGCCTTATCACGATGTACCTTGAATTCCGTGATCTGCTTGCCCTGGCAGAAGTAGGACTTCTGGATAACGTCGGTCATCTTTGCTTCGATGATCTCAAAGCCGTTATCTTCCAGATAGCGCTCTATCTCATCATTTGCACCGGGATGGAAGTTCAGCAGATACTCACCTACTATAAGTACCGTAGGCTTGGGATGAGACCTGTCGTAATCCACGGCGCTCAGTGTCTTCATCGCTTTCTTAAAGCCTCTCATCGCACCGAAGGTTCCGTGTTTTTCCAGTCCTTCGCAGAGCTGGTCCATCGCTATCTCAAATGCAGCATCCGCGCTGCCCTTCACTTTTTCGTAAGGGCGGATCTTTCGCAGCATCTCTTCCAGCGTATCTATCATGGGCAGACATACGGATATGCGCAGCAGCGAAGTCATGTTGATCTTAAAGCCGGGATGCATGTCGTGCAGGTCGATATCGTCATTTGTCATGATGGGCACATAATCATAGCCCGCATCATCCAGGGACTTACGCAGTATGGTCGCATAATGAGGCAGACGGCAGCATCCCAGATACTTGGCCATTGCCACCGAAGTATTATGTGTATCGTACTTACCGCTGTTAAGTGCTTCCAGTATCTCGCCTATTACTATCTGTGCAGGGAAGCAGATATCATTGTGGGTAAATCTCTTGCCCAGGCGCACTGCTTCTCCGCGGCCCACGCCCAGAGGTACAGTCTTTATATTCTGCGAAGCGAATGCTGAAGACATTATACGGCTGAATGCATGTGATGAATTGGGCACCAGCACCGTATGCATCTTGCGTTCCTTCTTCGTGAACTTAACGGGATAGGGATCGGGAAGCGGCTTCACCTCTTCCTTAATGTTTAATTTGCGCTTGCGGCGTATGGTCTCGATAAAGCTTCTCACACGTATGCGCAGGGGACCCTGGGCGTCGCTCTCATCAACCTTAAGTATAAGGGGAGCCTTGCCGCTTATCTCCTTCATCATACGCACTATCTCATCGGAGAGCACCGCGTCATGTCCGCAGCCGAAACTTACTATCTGTATATATTCCAGATGATCGTTCTGGGCTGCCAGTATACTGCTGCCCAGCATACGCGCATGGAAGTTGTTAACTATATCGATACGTGATTTGCGCAGTTCCACGTCGGGAAGATCAGGAAGCGAATCCGCTGTCAGTACGGGAACACCCATGCTTACCAGCAGTTCAGGAAGCTCGTGGTTTACCAGCGGATCATTATGATAAGGTCTGCCGGCAAGGACCACTGCAAAGCCGTCATTCTTCTCAACGCCTTCCAGCACCATCTTTCCTGCTGCTTTAAGTTCGGTATCATAGTTCTTCTGCGCACGTGCAGCCATCTCTACCGCACTGGCTGTTACCGAAGGCTCGATGTTATAAGTCTCCTTCATGTAATCGCAGAGCTGCTTTTCCCTGTCTTCATCGGAATACCAGTAGAAATAAGGCGAATCGAATTTAACGCCGTATTTCTTATAGGGGTTGTCCGAATTCTTTATAACGATGGGATAACCCTTTACCAATGCACAGCGTGAGAAGCTGGTCTCCTCTTTATTTTCCGAAGGCATTACCACTATCTCAGGCATGAAGATGCGGTCTACCTTAAGCTTCACCAGTTCGCGTATATGCCCGTGCACCAGCTTGGCCGGGAAGCATTCCGTATCGGAAGGCACAGCATGTATGCCGTTTTCGTAGATAGCGCGGGTACTTACCGGTGAGGTCTTAAAGCCAAAGCCCAGCGATTTCCAGAAGGTACTCCAGAAAGGCATGCCCTCCCAGAAGTTAAGCACTCTGGGTATACCTATGGTTATATTCTGATCGGGAAGGAGCTGCTCGAAGGGATAATCCATGTTCTGCAGTCTCTTCCTTGTTTCATACATATTGACCGGTTTATCGGACTTATTCACTATGTCCTTTATCTTCTGCTGCGTAGCCTTATCCTTGGGATCGCCCAGCACTTCACCTTTCTCGCAGCGGTTGTTGGTCACCCAGCTTTCGCCGGATGAGAATGTAAGTATAGTGCGGTTACAGTGATTCGTGCAATAAGGACAGGGTGAATTGGCCTGCTGTTTATAGGAAAATTCCTGCAGTTCCTTTTTACTTAAGAAGGTTCCCTTAAAGCCCTTTACTGCTGCCGTTTCCTTTGCGGTGAGCGCACAGCCTATAGCTCCCATCAGTCCCGCATAAGGCGCGCGTGTAACCTCGCGGCCCACGTACTGCTCCATAGCGCGCAATACCGCATCATTCTGGAAGGTACCGCCCTGTACCACTATCTTCTTGCCCAGTGAATCTATATTGGAAACACGGATAACCTTTGTGAATACGTTTTCTATAATGGAACGACAGAGGCCTGCCATGATATCATCAGGCTGGCTGCCGTTACGCTGCTCGGTAATGATGGAGCTGTTCATGAACACGGTGCAGCGGCTGCCAAGCTTGGCAGGTGCATCGGAACGGAATGCCGCAGTGGCGATCTCCTCCGTCTTTATATTCAGTGTATGTGCGAAGTTTTCAAGGAAGGAACCGCAGCCGGAAGAGCAGGCTTCGTTCACCACTATATTCGTGATGATACCCTTCTCCAGCCAGATGGCCTTCATGTCCTGTCCGCCTATATCCAGTATAAAGCTGGTATCTTCACCGAAATAATGCGAAGCTGCCAGCGCATGAGCCACCGTCTCCACCAGATGAGTTTCTGTGCGGAAAGCCTTGTTAAAAAGGAACTCGCCGTAGCCTGTAGAAGCTGCCGCTATTATCTCAAGCTCTGCTCCTGCTTTCTCATACTTATCATACATATCCAGAAGAGCCTTCTTTGCCACATCCAGGGGATTACCCTTATTGGAAGCATAGAAAGAATCGATCAGCTCCTCTTCTTCGTTCATCAGCACCAGCTTGGTTGTTGTAGATCCGGAATCGATACCAAGATAAACCCTTAACTTTTCGCCCTTCTTGGGATCATAGGAAGGCATATCGGGCTTTTTGTGCCTTTTCGCAAATGCCGCTCTCTCACTGTCACTGTCAAAATATCTCTGTCCTTTTTCAGAAGCTTTCTCATCAAGGTTCTTAAGTCCCTTCAAGCCCTCGATCAGATCTTCGACCCTGCGGCTTTCGGCATTTTGATGCAGCTCTTCTATAGAAAGTGAAGCGCCGTAGGCCACCATCATCTCCGGATGCTCGGGGATGATCACGTCATCATCCGTAAGCTCCAGTCTTTCCTTGAAAACCTTTCCCAGACGGGGATGGAAGGTAAGAGGGCCGCCTTCGAACGCCACGGGAGCCTTTATCTCCAGGCCCTGCGAAAGACCGCCTATGGTCTGCTTTGCTATCGCATGATAGGAAGAAAGCGCTATGTCTTCCTTCTTTACGCCCTGGTTTAAGAGCGCCTGTATATCAGTCTTTGCGAAAACGCCGCAGCGTCCGGAAATATCATATACGCTGCTGCCGCGCTCTGCTGCCGCATTAAGCTCAGTCGCAGGGATGTTTAATACAGTAGCAACCTCATCGATGAAGGCGCCGGTACCGCCTGCGCAGCTTCCGTTCATACGCATATCGAAAACCTGAGGCTCGCCGTTATCATCATCCTTAAAGAAGATGATCTTTGCATCCTGGCCGCCCAGCTCTATAGCCGTGCCGATATGATGATATATGCGCTTAAGCGCCAAGGAGTTTGCAACCACCTCCTGGGTGAAGGGTACGCCAAGTCCCTCTGCAAGGTGTCTCGCACCCGAACCGGTCATACACATTATTATGTCTTTTCCGGTCAGTTCATCCTTTGCTTCTTCCAGAAGGTTTATTATGCTTTCTCTCTGCCTTGCGAAATGCCTGATGTACTTATGATAAGTAAGCTCGCCTTCCTTTGTTATCGCTATCTTTGTGGTCGTAGATCCTACATCGATACCCACCATGATCTTGTTGGTACTCATTTCTTTTATTTCCTTTATCTAAATATTCAAAAGATTCTTCGTCACTGCGCTCCTCAGAATGACATGTGAAGCTATCATCTTATGCTCATCCTTATATTCGTTACACTTATCTCATATTCTTTACAAATTCATCAAAACGCGGCAGAAGAAATGATAAATGTCCATAAGTTGCTGTATCCAGAATACCCTTTCGTTTCAGACGTTCACGGTAAACAGAAAGCTTTTCGGAACTCATATTCTCAATCTTTTGCCTCAGATCTTTTATTGCTATGTTATTTTCCGATGCTATGGCATACGCTACCTCGTGATCTGTAGCCGACATCTCTGACCATATTTTTTCATATACATATTCAGAAAGATACTGATCGAATTCCGGCATTATATCTTCAAGCGAATTATATGATCTCTCATTCCAATAAAGATATCCCAAAAGCTGGAATGCAAACGGATAGCCCTTTACTATATCAGCCATATGTCCCGCTTCTTCATTGTCAATATCGAATACCTTCTGATAAGCACTGCGGATAGCACTGTAATTCAACGGTTCCAGAAATACTTTAGGTGCCCGATATAAAAAAGTAAGATTATCAACATTCTGCAATTCGTAAATATTTTCATACAAACCTGTCATAAGTAAAAAAACAGGCAGATCCTGTCGTAAAAAAATCTGAAATGCACTCACAAAAATACGCATGTTCTCTGTATTTGTCACTTCATCAATGGTTATCAGAACGCGCTTATTATGTTTATCAAGAGCTTTGAGCATACGGCTGACTGCAACCTCTATATCTGCTACCGGTAAAGCACCCTCTATCGATACTCCGATGCCAAAAGAAGTAAGATTGATCTTAGCCTCTAAAAAAAGATGCTGCAGCTGTTTCTGATCATATAATCTGGCAGCCAGGCCTTCCAGAAGATCACGTGCCGGGTTAAGTTCAAGTACCACCCAGTCCTTCATGGATGAAAACTCCCGGGCTATGGAAGTCATCATTACGGTCTTGCCGCTGCCGCGAACCCCCGTAAGCATATATACATAACTGGCAGGAGTTTCCGATGTAAAATCCTCGATTATGTTATTTGTCTGAATCGGTCTGGATACAAATTTACCGGGTTTCTTTCCAAATGCTATTGTAAAAGGATTCGACATGATCCCCACCTTTTATAACTTTCTATCTGTTTTATAAGTTTTTATAACTGGGCCAATATTTTTATAACTTCCGGATTATTTTATAAGTTTTTATAACTTTTGTCAATGACACGCTCACCGAAGGATTCTCTTATTTCACCAATTCCTCAGCCAGTGCCTTAAGCTGCTCTATATTTTCTTCCTTAAGCGTGGACTTAATTGTCACCATGGGCTCCACAAGTTCCACATCCTTAAAGCCCTCGATATACTGCTTCATCACACGGCCGGCGGTAGGTGCCCAGCTGCCGTTTTCTACCAGAGCCACCTTGCGCTTCTGATATGCCTTTATATTAAGTACGTTAAGGAACGCTCTCATGGGAGGGAAGATATCTGCGTCATAAGAAGATGCAAGCAATACCATCTTACTGTAGCGGAATGCATCCTCCACGCCCTCATGCAGATCATCTTCAGTTAAGTTGGTCACGCCGTACTTAACACCTTTAGCTTCAAGTATCTCCTGCAGCTTAAGAGCAGCGGGCTTTGTACCTGTATCGTGAATGCCCGCATAGATGATGGCTACGCCTTCATCTTCAGGCTCATATGCCGACCAAGTCTTATACTTATCTATATAGAAACTTAAGGGCTCATTCTCCGGAAGCACCGGTCCGTGAAGAGCGCAGATATGTTCTATCTCCTTATCCGCAAGCTTCTTGAGCACTGCCTGTACCTGTGTTCCATACTTACCTACTATGTTAAAGTAATATCTTCTTGCCTCGCAGGCCCAGTCATCAGCCTCGGCTCCCTTGTATCCGAACTTGCCGAAAGCATCAGCGGAAAAAAGCGTCTTTGAAAAAGCATCATAGGTCATCATTACTTCCGGCCAGTGGATCATGGGTGCAGCGATAAAGCTGAGTTCATGTTTTCCAAGATTTAAGGTATCGCCTTCCTTTATAACATCTATACGGCCGCTCAGATCGGTATCAAAAAACTGCTTCATCATGTTAGATGCCGCCATGGAAGTCTTTATCCTTGCAGCGGGATACTTATCCAGAAACGCCATCAGGGATCCCGAATGATCCGGCTCCATATGCTGTACCACTATATAATCTATGCTTCTGCCGCCAAGGTATTTTTCCAGATTCGCCAGCCATTCGCCGGTCACATCCGCATCCACGCTGTCCATGACACATACCTTCTCATCAAGGATCAGATATGAGTTGTATGCCATACCGTCGGGCAGTTCATACTGGTTCTCAAATACTTTGATATTCTTATCATCAACGCCTATATTGATGATATCTTCAGTGATATTCGGCTCGTACATAGTGATACCTCCTTCCAATTCACTCAAAAGGGCATTATATCATAATAAAAGGCCGTCTGCAAATTTAAAAGCAGGCCTCCCTTCTAAACTTTTATGCTTTCCGGGATGGCCTGCCTCATTATTTATGAATTGTTTCCGTTATCTGTAGGATTTGCAAATGCGCCTTTAAAAACGTTCTTAATCTCTGAATTATCCGCGTAGAGCGGACCGTCTTCCTCCTCCTGCACAGGCGTCGTACCATAGGGCTGCTGCAGGGATGAAGGCGCTCCGTAGCTGCTGCCGGTCTGAGTGGGAGTAGGTCCCAGCGTGGAAGGTCCTAAAGGTGCTGTACTTCCCGTAGTCTGGGTGGGCACCGGTCCCAAAGGCGATGTGCCTGCGCTCTGCGCCGAACCTGCATTCTGCTTCGAGGGATCAGGTCCGTATGAATACCCCGGTATATAAGGGATCTGGGTTGTTTCCAATGTAGCCGTCGAATACTGTGAACGGGGCTGTGACGTTTCCGGCTGCCCCAATGTATTAATGCCTGTTCCCTGCTGCGCAAATGCCGATCCGGCCGTTCCCGTCTGTCCTAATGTATTGGTGCCTGTTCCCTGCTGCGTAAATGCCGATCCGAAGTTACCTCCCTGGGGCTGCTGTGCGAATACAGCTCCCGGATCCCCGCCCTGGGGTACGAAAGGCTGCGTTCTCACTCCGGGTATGGGCTGGGGCGATGCCGTAGCCGCTCCCCTTATCACAAAGAAAAGTATTACCAGAAATACCATCAGACATAATATTCCGGCGATCGCCATCCCCTTAGCTGCTCCGGGAACCGCTATGGGCACAAAGAGCAACGGAAGCATATAATCCTCCAGATCCTCTCCTGCATCCAGCGAAGAACTGAGCTGCTTGCGTATATCATTGGGAAGTTTTTCCAGCCTTCCGTCAAAGTGCAGCGAAGAGGTGGGGATCTCATCATAAGTACCGTTATTATCCCACCAATCTGCCGTCTTTTCGATCATACTGTCCATGGTACCGTTATACTGGCTTCCGAGTTTTACCAGCAGATAGGGTGTGGGATAGATATATCCGTCTTCTATATCCTGGCAGAAAGGCAGGATATAATACCTCGCACTCTCCTTCTCGGAAGTGGTTATTCCCAAAGTCTTGTTCTCCCTTACCTGGCTTCCTATCAGATCCCATACCAGATTTACATCAAAGCAGACATGGTCTCCCACCTTCAGATCCTGATAATCGGCATTCCAGAGTTCCGTGATATCCTTTGCAGGCTTGGAAAGGACGATCCAGTCCTTCACTCCCAGATAGGTCATAGCCAATCCAAAAACTCCCAGGATTATCAGCAGTTTCCACTTTGTATTCATGATCTTCCTCCTTCACACACCCGGCATATCCTCATTCGCCCGCCGGAAATAAAACTTTTATCATTGATATATCCATGCCGTTCCGTCAAAATGATAGAGCTGCGGCGCCGTGTAATCAAACAGATACTTCGGCAGCGCCATTACCGAGCAAAAACCATCCATCTGCTCCGTTACCATACCCTCGGGATACGCATTATTCTCCGAAGGGATCAGATCCACCTTATCCTCATAAAAGATAACGCCCGAACATTTCAGATCATAGCCGCCGGAATTAACATTCTGTATCTGCACCAGATATAAGTATTCATCAGGCTCGTAGTCTATCAGGTCTAAGATCTCATTGGCATCCCAGTCCGTCTCTTCCGCAAAATCCTGCAGTTCTTTGCTGTCCGCAAAAACATGGCAGCCCTCATGATCGGGATCATATCCCCATTCGGGATTGACCAGCGGATAATCCGATCCGTCATATACATGGATATACTTTACCACACTCGTATCTATCGCATTATCTTCCTTCCAGAGCTTTTGAAATTTCTTAGCGTTCTTGTCCTTAGGCGTGTAATTTACATCCCCGGAAGAACAGATCTCGATCTTTTTACCATGATCGACAAAATACAGCGTCCTCTGACCCATATCACAGGCCCACTGCTCATCTTTAAATCCCGCATTGGGATCTACCTGTGTCCCCAGATAATAGAAATGCTTAAGCACATCCTCGTCTATACCTGCCAGATAGATACGGCCGTTCTGCTTTTCGAAATCAGATCCGGCTCCTACGTATTTCCTGATAAGCTCATATCTGCGCTCATCCCTGATATAATCATCAAAATCGTAGCTGCCATACTCCTGCTTATCAAAGTCAAAACCATACGCCGTTCCGTCGGAATAAACAAAGACGCCGTTATCCTCGATATACCAGGCTCCGTTTGTGCTGTGGGACAGGATGATCATCTCATTCTCCGGCAGCTCTACATTTGAATAATCTTCGTCGCCGCCATCGTTTCCGTCATTTCCGTCGTGTCCGTCATTTCCGTCGTGTCCGTCGTTGCCGTCATCTCCGCCATCGTCTCCCTGATATGTCCCGCGCATTTCCTGTGCAGCGGTACATGCGGTAAGCGCGAGCGCTGCAACAGCCAGCAAAGCTATCACTGTCTTTTTTTTCATGATGCTCCTTCCTCATTCTCCTCTGCAAGCTGCAGGCTGAATATGAACTCCGTACCAACGCCTTCGGTGCTTATGACATTTATATTCTCGCCATGGGCGCGTATTATCTCTTTAGTGATGGAAAGCCCCAGTCCCGTTCCCTTCTTATCCTTGCCGCGGGATATATCTGATTTGTAAAAACGGTTGAATACCAGGGGCACGCTCTCCTTGGGGATACCTATGCCGCTGTCCTTTACGGAGACAAACACTTTATTATGACGCTCCGTGGTACCCACTTTTATGACAGAATTATGATGACTGAACTTGATCGCATTATCTATCAGATTGTAAAGTACCTGCTGTATGCGGGTCAGATCTGCATGCACCGGCAGCGTCTCTCCCGTGAGCGAAAGCTCCATGGCGATCTTCTTTTCACGGCAGCTTCCTTCAAAAGTAGATATGGTCTTGCGGATCACATCATTGATATCAAAATCCGTCTTATCAAGTATCATGCCCTCGGTATTCAGATTATTAAGGGTCAGCAGATTATTGGTCAGCTTGATCAGACGCTCTGTTTCATTAAGCACTATCCCTATATACTTCGGATACATCTCGGGCGGTATAGTACCATCCTCCATCGCCTTAAGATAACCGTTGATGGAAGTAAGAGGCGAACGAAAATCATGGGAAACATTTGCAACTATATGCTTCTGGTTGTCCTCGCCCTTCGCCAGCTCCTGCGCCATATATGCAAGAGACGCCGCAAGATAACCTATCTCATCATCACTGTCAACGCTTATGGGATAGCGCAGATTACCTGCCGCATATTCCTCCGTAGCCGCTATGATACGGCGCAGCGGCATATAGACCAGCTCCGTAAAGAAGATAAGTATGATCAGCGAAAGCACAAAGAGAATAATGACAAGAACATAATCGATATTCACCAGATGATTAGCCGTATTCTGTAAAAGCTTGCAGTCGTAATGTATCAGAACATACCCGCGGACCGAATAACCTATGGTAATGGGCGCGGCAACCGAAAGATGTTCGGATGTAAACTGGTCATAAAATTTTCCGATGGTAAAAAAAGACCCTGACAGCGTAGTCATGTCAAAATCCTCCACACTGAGCGGAGTTTCAACATTTACCGGCAGTGCGGAATCCACTATTATAAGACCTGAGGGATTTAATATCTGAAGCCTTGCGTTAAGCATTGCTGCGTATTGATCAAGAGCCGTCTTGGTACCGGCTATCGAAGATTTATTCTGGTAAAGCGCAAGACCTTCATTCTCGGAAAGAATATTTGCAAAACGGTAAAGTTCCTCGGCCTTATCCTGCTGCAGACGGCTCATAGTCATCTGCTGCATAAAGGTTGCTACCACGATAAGACCGAAGACCGCAAAGATCACATATGCTAACAGCAGTTTGATATAAAGGGTTTTTTTCATAATACCTCAAAGCGGTAACCGCGGCCCCAGATGGTGGATATCTTCCACGCGTCATGGTCGCCTATCTTCTCACGGATACGCTTGATATGTACATCCACCGTACGGGTATCACCCACATAATCATAGCCCCAGATCTGATCCAGCAGCTGCTCGCGGCTGTATACGCGGTTAGGCGCCGAAGCCAGATAATAAAGCAGCTCCAGCTCCTTGGGCGGCATATCCAGACGATGGCCCATACAGGTAACGCTGTAATTGGTCTTGTTGATGATCAGATCGGGGAAACGCAGTTCCTCTGCATCCTCCACCACTTCCTCTGTGGGAACGACGCCTTTATAACGGCGCAGCACCGCTTTTACGCGGGCCACCAGCTCCTTCGAATCAAAGGGCTTCTCCATATAATCATCTGCGCCCAGTTCCAGGCCCAGGACCTTATCAAAAACTTCACCCTTTGCAGACAGCATGATTATGGGCACCTGCGAAGTTCCGCGTATCTCACGGCATACCTGATAGCCGTCTATACCCGGAAGCATCAGATCCAGCAATACCAGATTGGGATTGAAATCCTTTACCGCATCAAGAGCTGCCTCGCCGTCTCCCACTATCTGTGTTTCAAAACACTCCTTTGTGAGATATAGGCTTATGAGTTCTGCAATGTGTTCGTCATCATCAACGATCAGTACTTTCTGTTTTTCTGCCATGTTCATTCTCCCCCAAATCTTTCTTTATTATATAAATGATACAATAGTTACCCCGGCATCACCTTCTCCGTGAGCCGCCAGTTCATAATGCTTTACGATGGAATTAAAGCGCAGATAATCGTGTATGCCCTTTCGCAGAGCGCCTGTGCCCTTGCCATGCACTATGCGCACCTTTTCCGTATGGGACATATAAGCATCATCCAGATACTTATCTATCCTTGCGATGGCCTCATCCACAGTGCAGCCCAGCACATTTATCTCCGAAGAGATATTTGATGCTTTTGAAAGATCCAGCTTGGGCTGGGTCTTTCTGGGCCTGTTCTGCTCTATCTGCTTATCGCTTAATTCCGTCTTTACCAGTTCGTCAAGAGGCACGCGGCTGGTTATGATACCGCAGCGCACCTGAACGTTCCCATCCTTATCGGGAACACTTATTATCTCACCGTCCACGTCCATGGAAAGCACATGCACGGTAGTTCCGGGTACTGCTTCCGAAAGCTTTAACGCAGCGCCTACGCTTTCCTTCTTCTCTGTTTTATTACGTTTGAGCGTATCCTTATAAAGCGCCTCATCCTGCTTGCTGAGCCATTCACGCACATTGCTGCGCTTTTTCTCCATGGTCTGGATCTTCATCTGGTTGCCCTGGTTGTTAAAGGCTCTGATGGTTTCATCCGCCACATCCTTGGCTTCCTGCAGCAGTTCCTTTGCTTCTTCACGGGCGTTATTCAGTATGCGTTCTCTCTGGCTCTCCAGTTTTGATTCACGCTCGGTCAGTTCCTTTATGCGCTGCTCAAGGCTTTCCTTTTCCTTTGCAAATTCGGCCAATTCCGCTTCCAGCTTGATCCGCTTATCCTGAAGCTCGCTTATGACATTCTCAAAGCTTTCCTGTTCGTTGTTCAGGTACTTCCCTGCGGAATCGATTATGTTTTCCGGCAGCCCCAGCTTTCCTGCTATAGCAAAAGCATTGCTCTTTCCGGGAATACCCGTCAGCAGGCGGTAGGTTGGGCTTAAGGTCTCCACGTTGAATTCGCAGCCGGCATTCTCCACGCCGTCAGTGGAAAGCGCATATATCTTAAGCTCGCTGTAATGCGTGGTAGCCATGGTACGTATGCCCTGTGAATGGAGCTTATCCAGAATGGCTGTAGCCAGAGCCGCACCCTCTACGGGATCGGTACCTGCTCCGAGCTCATCAAAGAGCACCAGGCTGTCGCGCTTTGCTTTCTTTAATATCCATACTATATTACTCATGTGTGAAGAGAAGGTAGAGAGACTCTGCTCTATACTCTGCTCATCACCTATATCGGCAAATATATCACCGAACAGTGACAGCTCCGAACGGTCTGCTGCCGGTATGTGCAGTCCCGCCTGTCCCATCAGGCACAGAAGACCTACGGTCTTAAGCGATACAGTCTTGCCGCCGGTATTGGGACCTGTGACTATCAGCAGATCGTAAGTATCACCCAGGCTTAAGTCGATGGGCACCGCCTTTGACTGATCCAGCAGAGGATGTCTGGCGCTGCGCAGCTTAATACGGCCTTCGGTATTATAGACAGGCCTCATGGCGTTTAACTTAAGCGCATATTTTGCCTTTGCAAATATGAAGTCCAGCATGGTTATACTGCGCTGGTCTTCATTAACTATGTCAGCGTTCTCCGCAAGCTTAGCCGTGAGGGCTGCCAGGATACGGCGTATCTCGTCTTCCTCTTCACGCTTTAAGCTGTTTAACTGATTGTTGAGCTCCACTATCGCAGCGGGCTCTATAAAAAAGGTGGATCCGGTAGAACTCTGGTCGTGGACTATACCGGGCACCTGGGCTTTGTATTCCGCCTTAACGGGTATGCAGTAACGGTCACCCCTTTTGGTGATCAGGGCGTCCTGCAGATAGGTCCTCAGCGACTGGTTAACCATATGGTTTAACTGACTGTGGATACGGCCGCTGACTGTAGCGAAGGAATTGCGTATGCGCTTCAGATCGGATGAGGCGTCATCCGCCATCTCCTCTTCACTTACGATACAGCGGTTTATTTCATTCTTTAAAGAGCTTACCGGGATCAGACCGTTAAACAGCTCTGTCAGCTCATCCCCTGTCTCCGTCGCAGTATCTTCGCCGTACTTTACCAGGTCTTCAACGCACTGCAAAAGACGTGCCACCTTTAGTAATTCTTCCATGGAAAGCGGTCTTCCGATGGAAGCATCCTTCAAAAGCTGGCGCGCATCAAAATTAGCCCCAAAAGAGAGGCGGTCGCTTTTAAGCATCCTGCTAAAAGCCGCGGCAGTCTGTGCCTGGGCCTTTTCTATCCACTCAAGACTCTGGGAGGGACGCAGTGTTGCGCACATATTTTTAGCCGGTGCGCTGCCGCAATACCCCTCCAGGATTGCCGTTATCTTATCAAATTCGAGAGTATGCAAAACTTTCCCATTCATAACATATTAATATACCTTAAAATCAGGGAAAAAGCAAGAAAAGGGGCTAACCATCCTGTCTCGGATCCCTTTTGATAAACAGCGCCGTACAGATGCTGAGTACATCCATGACTGTCAGATGATCTTCAACACTGCTCTGTGCCGAACCCGAAGGAACATACTCAACAAACAGATATTTGGGATCCGTAGGACTGCTGACTCCGACAGCTCTGATATCAAACACAGGCTCCTGCGGTTTAAGTTCCATAAACTTCTCCCGGCCTGCTTCTATATCCTGCAGAGCATTCCGGACTGTTTCTTCAAAACTCTCAATATCATAAACAACCTGCTTTTTACCTGCGATCGTTATCGTCCACATCTCATTCGGAACGATGCTGCTATGGTCGGTATTCTTTTTTCCTTCCCTCATCAGCGCCGCCTGCCTGGCTTCCCTGAGCTTTTCCGCTCCTGTTCCGGCTTCGTCAAACCCAAGCTTTACCTCCTTATCCGTAACCGGTCTGCCGTTCCCGTTACTTGCATAGGTAGGGATACGTATCTTCTTTCCTTTATGGTAAAACTGAAAATATACATAGGTTGTAAAAGCGTTTGTCATATATGGAACATGGCTTACGGAGATCTTTCTTATCGCAGCGGCGGATATTATCTGAAACTTCCAAGGATTCATATTCGAAAGATATGCTATCCTTCCGCCTTCCGTATCGATAAGTATCGTTCCCGAGTATCCGCGGCAGAGATATGCATCACCAAAACCGTATTTTTCACGGTTCTTATCTATCGTTTTAGAGATAACACGATAAAAAATACTGCGGGGATTACCGGCGTTTATGTTGTACAAAAGCCAGAGAATAGCCACCGCAAGCGACATGCATAAAAAACGCGGGATAAAGCCCACATCAATGGGATCACGGAACAGTAACACGGCAGCTGCAGCGCCGCCGCCAAAAATAACAAACAGATTACATAGCAGATAATCTGCACCAAGAGTATGTAATCTGTCTGTATTTTCTTCTATGATGGTATTCAAGAGAAACGGTCTTTTAGCTACGCGCGTATTCATACACCTGCTTTTGCAGTGATTATCCAGGGCGCAGGCTGGTCCTCAAATACATTGTTTGATTTAAGCCTGGATACAGCAATGCGGATGATGTTCACATCATTAAGTCCGTAATTTGCAAGAATATCCTTTATATTTGCAGCCACCTTAAAGTCCAGCGTATAGATCACAAAATCCATGGCGGGATTCAGCTTTGTCAGATATTCCAGCTCATGTTCAAGGCTGGCGCTTGCTACCAGCATGGTGGTATCGGGAACGGGAAGTCCGCTGAATGTATCCTCACCCACATGATCCACGATGGTTACATTACGCAGACCAAACTGGTTTACGTTCTCCTCCATGGTCTCACGGTCCTGGCTCTTATACTCAACTGCGATTACCGTGCCTTCGGTACTCATCATTGCAGCTTCCACCGCAATGCTCTCGCCGCTTATCACGCACAGGTTCTTATGCTCATCGATCTGCATACGTGAAAGCAGTACGGAACGGATCTCGCTTCCCACGTACTTAACGGAACCCGTTGCAAAAAGCTTATTATCCATGCCGAACTTAACGGTAGATCTGGCGTTGGGATTAAGTACTATCATACCGGCGCTGGCGTTGATGCCGCGGTCGATCATGGCCGAAACCTTATCCCTCTTGATGGGACCTTCGGGCTCGGAGCCTTCGTTATAGATAACTTCGCAGTCACCCAGGCCTACATCCCACATCTTATAGAAGATGTCCATATTGCCGGCTTCGGTAAATACCAGTACACAGCGATGTGCTTCAACCGCAGGTATAAGGCTCTTATTTTTTCTGGTTATATCCAGTATCTTTACGTGCTCCAGATCGATATCGGTATTCTCCGAAAAGTATCTGAGCCATGAAAGTATATTTGTGTTGCTGAATAATTTCTGATCCATATTAACCCCCCTTTATATTTAATTACATTTTGCCAGCAGTTCTTCCCACTTCTTATCAACGTACTCCTGAGCAGCCTCGATGGTCCACTCATTTCCCTTTGCAAAGCAGTGCTTGAAACGTCCCTGCAGCTTCATGAACTCTTCCACGGGCAGTTTCTTCTTGGGCTCATACGTAAGTCTGTACTCACCGTTAACTACCTCGTACAGAGGCCATACACAGGTATCGATGGCTGCCTTGCAGATCTTAAGCAGATCCTCCGCAGGATAGTTCCAGCCTCTGGGGCAGGGCGTTAAGCAGTTTACGAAAGCAGGCCCCTCTGTATAGATAGCTCTGTGTGCCTTTTCATGGAAGTCTTTCATATTGCCGAAGATAGTGGTCTGCGCCGCATAAGGTACTCCGTGCATTACCACGATCTGGGTTAAGTCCTTCTGATTCTGCTTCTTACCTACGCTTTCCACGCCGGAAGGTGTGGTGGTTGCGGATGCGAATCTGGGCGTTGCGGATGAACGCTGTGTACCCGTATTCATATACGCATTATTATCGTAGCAGAAATAGGTAAAATCGTGGCCGCGCTCCAATGCGCCGGATAAAGACTGGAAGCCTATATCATAGGTACCGCCGTCACCGCCAATAGCAAGGATCTTTATATTCCTGCCTTCTTCGATCTTACCTTTCTTCTTCATTATCTTATATGCTGCCTCAACGCCGCTGGCTGTGGCAGATGCATTCTCAAATGCAGTATGGATGTAGGAATCTTCCCAGGCCGTATACGGATACTGGAAGGAAGAAACCTCCAGGCAGCCCGTTGCGTTACATATAACAGCCTGATCCTCGGGATCAACTGCACGCATCATGGCGCGGCAGACTATACCGGCTCCGCAGCCTGCGCAAAGCCTGTGTCCCGAATGAAAGCGCTCGGGCTTGTTCATTTCCTGCTTTAAATTATATGCCATCTTTATTTACCTCTCTCTCTGCCCCATATGGGTATAGAGCTCTCCAACCTCGCCGGTAGCTGCGATATTCTTAAGTCTGTCAAATACGCTGAGTGCTGCCTCTACGGTAAAGTCACGGCCGCCCAGACCGAATACGATATCTACCATCAGCGGACGGTCCGGCATATTGATGCATGCACCTGCAGTCTCTGCAAAGAGAGGTCCGCCGCATGCGGAGAAACCTTCGCTCTTATCCATGACTGCCACTGCCTTAACGCCCTTAAGTACTGCTGCCAGTTCCTCTCCGGGGAAAGGTCTGAATACACGGATCTTGATAACGCCGGCCTTTACGCCCTCTGCGCGCAGCTTATCCACTGCAGCCTTTGCGGTACCTGCGCTGGATCCCATGATGACCATGGCAACCTCGGCGTCGTCCATCTTATAAGCCTCGAAGAAACTGTAGCTGCGGCCGAAGGTCTTTTCGAAATCGGCTGCAACATCCAGGATCACTTTCTTGGCATTCTTCATAGCCTGGGCCTGAGCCACACGCGCTTCCATATAATAATTGGATACGCCGTAAGGGCCCACTGCCAGGGGATTTTCCTTCTTTAACAGGTAATTCTCGGGATGATATTCACCTACGAATTTCTTAACAGCCTCATCCTCTTCCAGCTCGATATTCTCGATCGCATGTGAAGTGATGAACCCGTCCTCGCAGACCATAAGAGGCAGGCGCACATCCGGATGCTCCGCGATACGGTGAGCCTGCAGATAATTATCATAAACTTCCTGATTGTTTTCCGCATAGATCTGGATGAAGCCGCTGTCGCGCTCAGCCATTGAATCGGAATAATCATGATTGATATTGATGGGGCCCGTCAGCGCACGGCAGGCAACTGCCAGTACGATGGGAAGTCTTGAAGATGCCGCAACATAGAGCACCTCATTCATAAATGAAAGACCTGCTGATGATGTAGCGGTCACGGCTCTTACGCCGGCTGCCTCAGCACCCATACATGCGGAAAGTGAGGAATGCTCGCTCTCCACGGTGATGAACTCAGTATCCACCTTACCGTCTGCCACATACTGTGCATAGTACTGGGGGATCTCCGTTGAAGGAGTGATGGGGAACATTGCAAATACATCCGGATTGATCTGGCGCATAGCCGTAGCTATGGCTTCGTTACCGGAAAGTCTCTCTCTTATGCTCATGCCTCCTCCTTCCAGACTATAGCGTCAAAAGGACAGGCATTTATGCAGATGCCGCAGCCCTTGCAATGATCATAGTCAAAATCTTCTCTCTTTCCATCCTTTACGGGTATGGAAGCATCGGGGCAGAAGGGTGCGCACAGTACGCACTGCTTGCACTTATCCTGCAGCCATAACGGTGTGCGGCTGCGCCACTCACCGGTCTTAGTCAGGCGGGATGTACCGGGCTCGTATATCTCACAGCCGGTGGTCATATCCTGCCATGCTATCTTTTCATTGATCTCTGATGCACTTAACATGGTATTACCTTTCTGTTTCTTTATAATATAAGATTCTTCGTCGCTTCGCTCCTCAGAATGACAGCCTTGTCATCCTGAGCGCAGCGAAGGATCTTATGACTCCTTTACTTCGTTCATAGCCTCACGGAGGCACTTGAGGTTACCCTCTACCACCTGGGGCTTTTTTGCAAATTTATGACGATAGGAACCTTCCATATCATTAAGGAACTGCTCCCTGTCCACACAGCCGCTCACTGCCACCACTGCTGCCAGCATGGGAGTGTTGGGGAAATATGCACCCAGATTACGCATGGAGATCTCCCTTGCGTCAATGGTGCACACCCTGCCCTTATAGCCCTTAAGTAAAGGCTTTAATTCCTCGGGACTCTTGGAAGAATTGATTATAACGGCTCCGTTCTCTTTAAGACCGCCGCATACATCCACACTCTCAAGTAAGGTCTCATCCACTACTGCAACATAGTCGGGATCATAGATATTTGAATGAACGTTACAGCGCTCATCCGATATGCGGTTATATGCCGTAATAGGCGCACCGCTTCTCTCCGGTCCATATTCCGGAAAACTCTGTACATACTTGCCTGCCATGAAAGCGGCATCCGCAAGCAGCTGGCTCGCCGTCTTTGCACCCTGGCCTCCGCGGCCGTGCCAGCGTATTTCGATCATGTCACTCATTTCACTTTCTCCTATATTAATTATCTGACTCTCACTCATCTGTCGGAGGAGGACCGTATACCGGAGCCGGCATGTTTTCGTCCGGACCCATATCATCCTCAAACCATTCCGGCGGTCCATATACATTAGGTTCCTGATTATCGTCAGGCTCAAAACCGTCAAACCATTCCGGAGGACCGTATACATCCTCCAGCTCATTATCCGCAGGCGTAGGTCCGTCATCAAACCACTCAGGCGGTCCGTATACGCCCTCGATCTCATTATTATCAATTGGAGGCGGTCCATATACATCCGGAAGATCGTTTTCGTTCACATCCGGTCTTTCCGAATCCTCATACAATCCCCGGTCAGGCACGTCCCCGGCTCCGGGACAGCCTGTCATGGTAAACAGCGTTGACGCCGCCAGACCCAGAAGCAGCTTTTTTCTCTTAGTGATCTTCATATAAAAGCCCTCTCAGTTCTTAAGCGCAACCCAAAGTCCCAAAGCTGCATTAAAGAGCATTATTATGCCTGCCACACGTATCATCAATGTATCGATACCGAATACTCTCAATATCAGAAGAACGCCGAAGAGAATGATCACACCTGCAATGATAACGGGAATGTACCACTTGTCTCCCGAATCCTTCTTATTCAATGCATCAAGTAAAATGCTTACTCCGTGCAGTACTATTATCACACCGAAGAATACATTGAAAAGATGTGATATGGCATATGAGTTAAAGAGCATTACCACGCCCAGTATGGCTATCAGTATATTGCCGACCATACCTGCCGTAACAGTTGCTTTAAAATTCTGCTGCATCAATGTGGAGATCACTGCACCCAGACCGTAAAGGATCAGAGCTATACCAACCAGCTTGATACCCGTATTAACGACCCAGTACGGATTAAGTATCAGGACCAGACCCAGTGCAAACATTACCACCAGTGACAGATAAGAACCCAATTTCTTTGACATAACCGTTTCCTCCCTTCTAATGATCCTCGGCAAAAAGCCACTATTCCTATTATATACTGTTATTCTGATTATGTAAATCATATAATTTTCGCCCCCTTCTCAACAAAATATTTACAAATACCTGCCTGAAATGCTATTAGTTATATATAGATATGCCGATATAATTATTGTTATGACAACAAACTTGAAGGTACCTGCTTATGAATAACATATCAAAAACCGGAAAAAAGATTTTCGCCCGCAGTAAAAACAGCGGTTTTACTCTTGTAGAGCTGATCGTTGTTCTTGTTATACTTGCCATTCTGGCTGCTATACTTATACCTGCATTGCTGGGTTACATCGATGAGGCCAGAAAGAAGGAAGACATAGTTAACGCTAAAGCACTTATGACAGCCCTTCAGACAAGCCTTACCGAAGAATACGGCAAACATACCAGCAATTTCAGTTCCATGCTGGCAAAAGATAAAGATATCATTATGTGCAGCAAGGATAATAAAGCCCAATATGAAAGTTTTACCAGCGGCGTTTTTGATAAAACAGGCATCGACCCCAACCCCTTCCTCCTGCTTTTCTACACACGTAAAGTAGATAAAGAAGATTACCATACAAAAGATCTCAGCGTTCAGCGCGGTGCTTTCACCTGCTACTCTGTGGTTTACTGGCGAACCATAGATTCCATGCCCGTCTATTATGACTTCGTCAATAACCAGTGGGGCGAAGGCAACCCCTATTCCGACGATCTGGTTGTACGCGGCGATAACATAGTCCAGGACGGTCCTCTTAAAAATGAGAAGATCCGCGTCTGCGTGGTTGCCGGAACATCAAAAAAACTCACAGCTAACAAAGGCGCCGATTTAATAGTCAAAGACCTCAATAATATGATCATGAAGAAAGTCGATTACAAAGGAACGCTCAATAAAAATGGTTATGACTCCAAAATAAAAATCGAGTAATATAACAAAAAAAGGAGCCGCGGATCCGCAGCTCCTTTTTTATTCCTAAATTCTTTCTTATCAGCTAAACAGTTTCACAATACCGGAAATAGCATCAACGGTATCTGCAACGCCGCTCTTTGCTGCGGGCTGACCCGTAGCTGCAGGTGATGCATTCTCAGTATAGCTGGTCTGTCCTGCAGATCCGCCGGTAAGCATAACGGGTGCCAGCCAGATCTTGCCGGTGCCGCGGTATACATTTACCAGACCTTCGCCGGATACTGCGGATCCGACAAGGCTCTTTGAAGACTTCTCCACAGTAAACTGCAGCGTTGAAGACCATGCTATGGCAAAGTTTCCGTCTATCTTCATGGTATCGTTGTTCAGCTCTACCTCTATTATCTCCTCCATGGGTACTACGCTCTCAAGAGCTGCAATACCCTGACCGTTAAGGCTTAAGTTGAAGAGACCTTCGCCGCCCAGTACTGCGGAAGATAAGTTGCTCCTTGCAACTACCTTCTGCTGTATGCTTCCGTCGCAGGCAAGGAAAAGGCCGTCATCAAGTACCACGCTGCCTCCCCAGCTTGCCAGATCCAGCAGCAGTATATGACGATAGGTAGGCTCCAGCATCAGCTGGCCGGTACCCTGGTATACAGGCTTTACTGCAGTCTCGCCGGTAACCTTTGAAGCTACCATCTTACCAAGGAAATCACCTGCCCCCTTTATGCCTGTGCCCATCTGGATATTGCCTGCCATCCACTGCATTGCGCCCGCCTGGATCGTGGCGCTGCCGCCGTTTAAGTTGATCAGAAGCTGACGTCTCTGTACGTTCATCTGTGCGCAGAAGAACTCTTTTCTGGCGGTAAGCTTGCTTACGCTCATATCCTTTGCGTACTCGACTACCTGCATATTACCCAGCTCGGATCTGACAGTAACATTCTGGCTGTTAAGCATTGAATTCTGTATCATATCTCCGCCTCCTTATTATGCTGTAGGCGCCATAAGGATGGAACCTGTGCCACGGTATACGTTTACCAGACCTTCGCCGGATACTGCGGATCCGATAAGGCTCTTGGAGGATTTCTCCACCGTAAACTCAAGTGATGCAGACCATGCGATAGCCATATTTCCGTCGATCTTTACAACATCATTCTGAAGATTGAACTGGATGAGCTCCGACTTGGGAACAGGGCTCTCAAGAACTGCGTTACCCTGTCCTGTAAGGCATAAGTTAAAGAGGCCTTCACCGCCCAGTACTGCGGAAGAAAGATTCTTTCTGGAGATGACCTGCTCCTGAAGGCTCTTATCGCAGGCAAGGAAGAGGCCGTCCTGAAGAACGATCGATCCCCACTGTGAAACATCTACCAGGATAATGTGCTTGTAAGTAGGCTCCAGCATCAGATAACCCTGACCGGTATATTCAGGCTTAGCCATTGTTTCACCGGTAACCGCAGCGCCTACCATCTTTCCCAGGAAATTCTTGCCTGTAACGCCTGATACCATCTCAACGTTGCCAAGAGTCCACTGCATTGCGCCGGCCTGAACCTTTACGCTGGTATTGTTCAGCTCACAGAGCACCTGACGTCTCTTGACGTTCATCTGCGCTGCAAAGTACTCGGTCTCTGCTGCATCGGGAGATACGGAAAGATCTCTCTGATGCTCCAGTACACGGAAGCACCCCTGCTGATCGATACAAGTAATGTTCTTGTTGTCAAAGAAATTGTTTAGCTGAAACATTTTGCCCCTCCTTTTAATGCTTTTTGTTTTATTTATACCAGAGTAATAACCCCTTTACAAGCAAAACAGGTCATCCCTCCGGTCGTTCCCCAAAAAGTACTTCTTCTCCTTTTATACCCTGTCTGTAAAGACTCTCCTCATTAAATACCGCACTATACCGATTTTACCACACATAGGCGATATTTAACATTATTTTTTGTATTTTTTCTCGAGGATCGTCATAGGCGCCTTCAGCATGAGCAGCCAGACCCATGTACATACCAGCCTTGTATAGCGTTCGTTAAACGAAACTTCCCTTTTCTTCGATCCGGGAGGGTTCTTAAACAGAATATCCTCCTCGTGACGGATAAAGGGTTCCGTTACCCTGCAGCCCGGAAAGAGTTCGCTCTCTTTCTCTACTAAAGGATTAACCATTTCTTTTTCTTTGGCGTCCGATGCAAAAGCGTCAAAGATCAACAGCATCAGCTTTCCGATCCTGGGGGCTTTACCATGGATCTTTTCCCAGAGCCTTACATCCTCCTTAAACCAGATATCAAATTCTTTCTCCATTCCGGCTTCTGTCATCGCATCCTCTATGCTTACCCTCAGCCATCTGTCCGCCTGCTTTCCGGGTCCCAGCGCCATGCCCGCCAGATACAGAAACACATTGGAATAAGGATATGCTATTATCTGTACCATCTCAACTTTCTCATAAACTTTGCTGTATGGCAGAGTCACTTCGTCCAATTCGATATATTGGGCAAAATCATATGCCCAGTCAAGTTCCTCTCCGGTAAGATTCGTGTTCACCATATCCCTGATGGGTGTATTCATCATATCGATTGCCGCATTTATAACTCCGGCCGGGCTTATTGCCCGACCGGTCTGTGCATTATTGATGATCTCATCTAAACTTTTACGCTCCATACAAGGCACCTCCTTGTCAGTATAAACATCAGTAACTGTCGATTTCATCGGGAGTCATGGAATAGGGCGGGATCTTCTCCACCAGCATGGCTGCCTGTCCGCGGGTGAAGAGCCACTCATGCTTAAGATCCAGCTTAAGTATGCTCTCCGGGAGCTTGCCGGCCTTTTCGGCAAAGAACTTTGCGGTATCCACATCCTGGCCGCCCATATAGAGCATGGTGTCACAGTTGTTAATGATGGTGGAAGCCTGGCCATCATTGTACATGCCGTTAAGCTGGCTTATGGACTGAAGCATTATGCTCACGCTGATCTCGCGGGAACGTATCACGGATACTATCTTGTCGAAATCGGGTATATATACGTTTGCGGCGAAGTCGTCCAGCATGATATGTACGGGCATCTTAAGGCGGCCGTCGTCCTGTGAATCCGCCTCCCTGCACAGGCTCTGGAACAGCTGGGTGTAGAACACGTTCACTATTCCGTCCATGGATCTGTCGGTATCGCTTACGTTCACAAAGATCGCCGTCTTCTCACGTCCGCAGTTTGCCAGATCGTATCCGGCTCTGCAGAGCATATCCTGGTTCTCGTCGTAGTCAAAAAGCTCAAGGCCGTTGGCCACAAACTGCACTATGGAGGCCCAGCACTTTTCAGCGGGGAAGTTGGGAGCGTACATGTGGTACTTTCTCACCGCAAAGCTGTCGGGATCTTCCTCCTCAAGGGCTGCGAAGAAGGATACATCCTTCTCCTTTTCCCTGCTGTTGTTCATCGCGGTGACTTCGGCTGCCATCTGGCGGAAGAGCCTTACCACAGAGCCAAAATGCTGTTCCCCTTTAGGCAGCACCTCCAGCACATAGGCCATAAGGCTTACCAGCACCATCTGCGCGGATTCGGGCCAGAAGGGATCCTTTTCGTACTTATCCTTGGGGATCAGCAGGGTGGCGATCTTCTGCAGATCCTGCTGTCTGTAGGTCTCTACGGTCGTCTCATGCACATCGGGAGGCAGCACCTCTTCGCCGTCTTCATCATAGATGCCGGGGAAGACCACGCTCTTTACCTTCTTTCTGTAGCGGGTCACCGAATCCAGAGGATTATAGGGAGAAGAGTTCTCCGGATTGACGAAGTCGAAGAGCAGTGTCTTATAGCCTCTTCTCTCCAGCTCCTCATGATGTCTGCGATAGAGAAGACCCTTGGTATCCACCACCACCAGACTGCCGCCGGTGCTGTACATGTTGGGTTCCACATAGGAACCTGTCTTGCCGCAGCCCGATATACCGGTTACCAGGATATTGTTGTTAAGGCCTGTCTCACGGCAGTTTTCGGAATGCTTCATCCCTTTAGCTATTATGCGGTAGGATGACTTGCGGCCTGCAGTAGCATTGATCTCCATATTTTTCATGTTGTTGTTCTCCTCTCTGTTTGCTGAAAGTTTACGGTTACAGGAGCTTCCGCTCACAGGATCGCCTCCGCGATCCCTGTGGCGATGCCGAAGTCGATAGCTTCCTGAGCTGTCAGGTAGCAGTCTTCCTTCGTTTTTTCATAGACCTCTTCAAGCTTTTTACCGCAGCGCTCTGCGATGATCCCTGCAGTAACGGCTCTGGTCTCCATGAGCTGCGCAGCCTCTTTCTCAAGCTCCAGCGCTCTTCTGCTGCTGCTTATGCCGGTGATCAGAGGATCGTGGATCATGATCTTGGTATGGGGCAGCATCTCGCGCTTTTCGCCTGCCAGGAAGAGTATCGATCCCATACTGGCTGCCGTGCCTATGCATACGGTACGCACGGGGCTCTTTAACATGCGGATGGTGTCATAGACAGCCAGTCCGCTGACCACCTCGCCCCCGGGACTGTTGATGCAGAGGGTGATCTCCTCTCCGGGAGCCTCCATATCAAGATGCAGGAGGTATTCTATCAGCTGGTTGCTGCTGGCGGGATTCACCTCTTCGGTGAAGAAGAGGATCCTCTTGCGCAGCAGGCTGCTTTCGGGTGAGAAGGCGTCGATCCCTCTCGAAGACTCGTGTAAGATACATGCATTCATGGGCACTTCTCCTTTCTGCTGTCAGGCGCAGAGACGCGCATTTTTCTTTACACTTACATTGCCTTTTCCGGATTTTACGCCGGAGATTTTCCTGCTGCTTACCAGGATCCTTCCGGCGCGGCCCTTTCTGGGAGCCTGTATGCGGAGGGTGAAGGAGTAGACTCCGTCAGTGAAGGTGAAGCTGTGGCATCCGTTCTTATCCTTGCGGATCTTCACTTCCGCCTTGCAGATGTTCATCTGGGGGAACTCGATGTGGCCCACCACATCGCGCTTAACCATCGCGAGCACCTCGCTGTCCAGCTCCTTCTGCTTCGTGTAGGAGTACTTCTCCTTGCTGTTATCGGACCTGCTCTCCTTCACCAGCTCTGCGTGGTAGAGCTTGAGCTGGTCTAATGTAAGAGAGCGGCACTCCACGCCTTCGAACATGCCGGAGACGATGCTGTACATTGCGTATTCGTACTGATACTGCTTTGTTAACGGATTGGTATAGTTGATTCTCAACATAGTGAATTCCCTCCTTTTGGGGTCTGAAAAAACTGCTGCTGCGTTGTGGTTGTCCCTCACGGTACGCTCGCCATCGTCTATGCGATGGGTCACCGCGGTACCCGGTACGCTCGCCGCCGCTTTCGCGGCGGGTCCTCGCGTTACCCGGCAGCGTTGGCTTCGCCGCCATTCCTTAGGAGGGACTGTATGTTATATCACTATGCAATTTTCAAGGAAGACGTCCGGAAATTTTCCGGAAGCGTGCAGTTTTTGGGGCTAAAAAGCCACCATGCACCGGTTGATCCTGGGGGCAAAAAATGCGCACAAAATCCCCGTCTGCACGTCTAATATCATCTTCCTCGTCTAATTTTTGGAAATCCTTTTTTGTTTAAAAAACCATTGAATATTGAATTGTTTAAAAAATGCTGTTCCATTGTGATTTTTCGGAACAGCATCTATGATAGCATATAGAAAATGTCATGTCAACAAGAATTTTAAAATTTTTCAAAAAAGTTTTCAGCCCCTGGGCTGGCCGTCTCTCGCATGTACTTCCTGCTTGATCTTGTACATGATATTATCGGCTTCCTTCACATAATCCTGAAGGGTCGTGGGCTTTTCCGGATCGGTTATCACATAACCGCAGCTGGCAGATATCTCGTAAGGCTGTGATCCGTCGTGATTCTTTAATTCCAGGAACGCCAGGATGGAATGCCTTGCCGCGATAGCGCCTTCCTCGTCGCAGTCGTCGCCCACTATAAGGAATTCGTCGCCGCCGAAGCGCACGCCTATCCAGTCTTTCTTAAGTATATACTTTATGGAGCCCGCAACGGTCTTGATCGCATTATCACCGTGAAGGTGTCCGTACTGGTCGTTGATACGCTTCATGTAGTTGATATCAACGAACATTACCAGCATGGGCTTCTTTTCCTGTTTGCACTTTTCAAAGAGAGCCGTTGCCTTCTCCTCATAAGCCAGACGGTTATAAAGTCCGGTCATGGGATCGCGGTTATAGATCCTGGTCAGATCCTTGTTCAGGCTGTCGAGACGCAGGTTGATACGCAGCAGCTTAAGGGACTGCTGAAGCTTCTCCAGATAAGGGGAAAGCATGTCCAGCTTCATGATGGGCGGATCATCCACCAGTGCCATGTAGCCGTAATTATGCTGATAATGATGCAGCGGCATGAAATAATAAACATGCTGCTCACCGTCTTTCTTATCATACTGCGGTATCAGCTCGTGCCTGTTGGTCCTTCCCACATTGACCACTTTGCTGTCCTTCACCGCTACTATTACTTCCATTCTCTCGCTGTAGCCGTTTACAAAAAGCTCTTCTTCCTTTGCTACGGCATCTTCGAAATATTCGGAATTGATGACTATGTAGAATTCCGTTCCTTCAAATTTATTATTCCTTGAATAATGCTCCTGCATGGAAACCTTAAGTGAAGCATAATCCGACATATCCGCTATACGTGAACGCAGGATACGCTCGTACATCTCCAGCGCACTGGAATCCAGATGCCGTTGATAGGAATGCCTGCAGTAATTTTTCCGCATCCCTACAAAATATTCAATTTCGGTACAGCCGCAGCTTTCGCCGTTCAGGAACCTGGAAGGGATCATGGTCTTTTCATTGCATTCCCTGCCTTCCATCATATCAAATATCATTTCACAGCAGGTCTTTCCTATCTCTTTAAAATTCTGATCAACTGTGGTAAGGGCGGGAAGAAAAACATTACCGTACGGTATATTATCAAAGCCGGTAACTATCACATCATCCGGCAGCTTCTTTCCCATTACTATAAGTTCGGTTGCCGCAGCCAGCGCCATTATATCGTTTGCGGCTACTATGGCGTCAGGCAGACCTTCCTCGGATTCATCCAGTTCATGAACCAGTTCCCTGGCGATGTTGTTGCCCCAGTCGCCGTAAATAATATCCTTTTCAGCAAGCTCCAGGCCATGCTCCTTAAGCACCTGCTTAGTGGTCTCAAGCCTTGCTATATTGTCGGGATGATCTGCAGTACCGCCCAGATAGACAATGCGTTTTACATCATGCTTCTCCACCAGGTGCGTCACCAGATCACGCATACCTTCCTCGTTGGTAACGCATACGCTGGGAATACCATCTATCGGCATGCCCACGCTTACTACCGGCACGCCCTTTTCCTTTGCCTCGTTGCAGATCTCCACAGCAGTGTGGGGTGAATTCAGATGATTGGAAAAGACGATGGCGCCGTCATATTCCTCTACGAGACTCAGCTTATAGATATTAAGCTCGCCCTGGTTTATGCCATGCTCCTCACTGTAAGAAGCAAAGCTCATAAAAACGAAAACATCAAAATCCTTTTGCGCAGCATATTCCTTGATCCCCTCCATTGCCAGTCTGAGAGAATCCATGCTGAATCCGTTTGCATAAACCGCGATCTTTTTCTTCATGTGTGTAGTCCCCGCTTAATAGCTGATCATTACTTCTTCCCATTTACCGGATATGAATTCGATATACTGCTCAGGCGGCAGAGGCTTCGAGAAAAGATACCCCTGCAGATAATCGCAGCCGTTTTCTATCAGTATCTTCGCCATTTCCTGGGTCTCTATACCTTCAACCACGATCTTCTTGCCCACTTCCTTGATCATGCGTATCGTATTCTTAAGTATCTTCATGGAAGCTTCATCGTTCATGGCCTGCCATAATATACCCTTATCGATCTTTACTATATCCACGGGCAGCTTTATCAGATAATCGATAGCCGCGAAGCCGGAACCAAAGTCATCCAGGGAGAATGTAACGCCCTTGCTGTGAAGGTTGTGGATCAGTTCGTTCACACTATCCATTCCGTAGCTCTTCATTTCGGCGGTCTCGGTTATCTCCAGGTTGATCTGGCGGAAGTCCACGCCGAATTCCGTTGCCACGCTGACAAGCTGGTTTGCCAGTTCCACTCTGTTGCATTGCTCGGGTGAGAGATTTATCTCTATATACTTAACGCCCTTGGAGAGCACATCCTGCTCCTTGATGAAACGGCAGACGGTACGGAATACGTAATCGCCTATATCATGTATGCGGCCGTTCTTCTCTGCGATGGGTATGAACTCCTCCGGTCCCACAAAGCCCAGCCTGTCGTCCTTAAGACGTATCAGGGCTTCGGAGCAGGTAAAGGTTCTGGTATGTATATCCAGTATGGGCTGATAGAATACCATGAAACCGTCGTTCTTAATGGCGTTGTCTATCAGACGCAGCACTTCTTTTTCGCGGCGTATGGGTTTGATCAGTTCATCGCTCTCCTGTATGGAGATGTCGCTTTCGCTGTAATGGGTTGCCGCATTCTGTATGATGGTGGTCATCTCGTAGCCTTCAACGTTCTCACCATGGACATTGATGAAGGTGATGACAGGCTCAAGATCCAGAACTATTTCATCATCACCCACCTCAAGATTAAAGGTAGATTCAAAACATTCCTTTATCTGCTTGCGGAGCTGATGGGTGTTTGCAGTAACCTTTATCACCGCAAAGCAGTTCAGATCCACATAATAAGCGCTCTTTCCGAATTCACGGCAGATGCGCTCCGCGATACGCTCGGACAGATCGTCGACGCCCATGCGGCCCAGGGAATGTTTGATGTTTTCGAAGTCGTCGATCCTGATGATGGCCATAAGATAATCTTCTTTACGGAAACGGAACTGGTCGACGGTCTTTATGAAAGCCCTGCGGTTATAGCACAGGGTGTCCGCATACAGATAATAAGCCTGGTTTTCGAAGGCGGTATGTATGAAGAAAAGTATCATCGTGATGACGAAGTTCGAGATCACGTGTCTGCGGTGTCCTATCTGGAACATGATTGCCAGGAACACGCCAAATGCAAAGAAAACGATAGACAGCACCTGGTAGTGGTTGAACATCTTGCGTTTTGCAAAGAAAATGGTAATGGCTATTGCCACACAGATGAATGCCGTTACATATAATGAAAGCATCATTGGTCCGTGATGGTATCCGGTCTCATCAAAATAAAAGATCAGCTTCGTAAACGGCGACAGCAGTATCATGACCGTATCATAGATAAATATCGTCGATCCGATCAGGAACATCGTCTTTTTGATCGAGCCTATCTTCGTCTTGCTGTCTACATATAACAGGAAGAGCACGCCCATAAAATTATAAAAGAACAGATACGCCATGTTGCTGGCGTAATCAGCCCATAAGGGGTAACGCTCCGGAAAAGATATGGTATAGAATGTAGTGATATTAACTATGGAAGCCAGAAGGTTGTCGATAAGCATTACAAAAAAGATCCTGTTCGACCGAAGGGAATAGTTTCGCTTCATAAAGAACACGACCAGTAATATGCAGGTAGCGCCTATCGAGGCTATGCAATAATGCGGATTGTAAAGTAAACCTTCTTCCATCTGAAATCTATGATAACATCTCAAAAAAACACTGTCAATCATACAAGATATAGGGAGATGGATCTATATCTGGTGCTTGATTTTTATGCCGATACATCAGAAAATATATGAAGTGTTTATCACATGTCATCCTGAGGGCTTTAGCCCGAAGTATCTTACAGAAAGGCATATAATGGAAAAAATAATCGCAATAACAAACCAAAAAGGCGGCGTCGGCAAGACCACCACAGCAGTCAATCTGGCTGCCTGTCTTGCAGAACTGGGAAAGAGGGTGCTGCTGATAGACACTGACCCCCAGGGCAACGCCACCAGCGGATTCTCTATTAATAAGGTAGAACAGGAAAACACCATCTACGAGCTGCTGCTGCAGGAGGTCTCCATAAAGGAATGCATCATTCCCGATGTAATGCCCGGGGTTTCCGTGATCCCTGCGAACGTCAATCTGGCCGCAGCGGAGATAGAGCTTATCGGTATCGAGGATAAGGAATTTATATTAAGTAAGGAAATGGAATATATAAAGGATGATTTCGATTACGTCATAATCGACTGTCCTCCCGCACTGACCACCCTTACCCTCAATGCGCTGACCACCGCGGATTCCGTGATAGTTCCCATACAGTGCGAGTACCTGGCTCTGGAAGGTCTCTCCGATCTGATCCAGACCGTCAATCTGGTAAAGGAACGTTTAAATCCCGCGCTGGATCTGGAGGGCATCGTCTTTACCATGTACGACACGCGTACCCTGCTCTCCTCGGAAGTGGTGAACAACGTCACCTCCCACTTCCCCGATAAGGTTTACGAAACAAAGATACCCCGAAACGTGCGCCTGTCCGAGGCACCCAGCTTCGGCCAGCCCATCACAGTATACGATACCAGGTCCACCGGTGCGGAAGCATACCGCAGGCTGGCCCAGGAGGTTATCAAGAGGAAATAAATGGCTAAAGGACGTAAAACGAAACTACCCGTATTCATAATCACCTTCCTGCTGGTCTTCATAGCAGGAGGTGTTTTTTTGTGCCTGCTGCTGATGCGCCCGGAGCGTAAGCTCTCCGGCACATGGGTAACTAAGAAGTCTATCGAAAACGACGCCCACTCCGCAGCGAAGCAGTGGCTGGATTCCGCCAGACTGGGAAACGAGGTAAACCTGGAAGGTATAGATGATATCTCCGTCTCCCTTACCCTGGAGCTTTATAAAAACGACACCTGGAAGATGTATATCGACGAAGCCGAATACACCTCCCGTTATAACGCTGCCCATCAAAGGCTGGCAAAAGGCCTGCGCAGCCTGCTGATACTGCGCGCCGCAGAACTGGGCGCAGAGATAACCGAGGAGCAGGCAGAGGAAGCCATCCAGAAAGCCTGCGGACTTTCTTCCGATGAATTCGTGGAAAAATACGGTCCCATGCTGCTGCCGGATGCGGCTGCCGTTAATGCAAAATACAGCTTAAACGGTAACTACAGCGCAAAGAACGGCGTGATCAGCCGCGACGGCATGGAGGACATGCACTTTATGGTTGATGATGAGCTCCTGGTCATGGCAAATGATAATGACAGCGAGACCTATCACCGCGTGAAGGAAGAACCTGCTGCCGCAGATAACCTCCTTGGCAGCCTCTTCTCACCCATGACGGCTCACGCTGCAGGCAACAACCATAATATACTCGAGAACCTAACGCTGGTAGTTGACGGCAGCGGCAGCCATAACATCAAGACCATACATTATGATTATCTCAATAACCGCTATGTCTCCATGCGCGATTTTGCTGCTGCCCTTATCGGTACCGACAAGCAGTTTGAGCTGAGCGTCACCAATGACAGCGTGACCATAAAGAGCGGCCAGACCTATGTGGGCGTGGGCGGCGAAGGCGATCCCTTCCCCAGGACCCGCCGTGAGCCCGATGAGGAAGACCCCCTCTATAATACAGGCGTGCTCAAGAACAACACCATGGAATACGACGGCGTTACGCTCAAGTATTATACTTTTATAGGAAACAACACCGCCGGCTATAAGGACGCCTATATCAACCTGACGGATCTGGCAATGATGATGGATCTGGATATTTGGATGGAAGACGGCAGACTTAATCTCAACACCCACGGAACTTACAGCGTTGATATAGCTACTCTTACCGATGAGGGCTTCTTTGATGAGGTTAACAGCGCCCTTGTGGGTGATGTCACCACAGGCGAGATCTTCATATCTTCAAAGGAAGACGTACCCGTGCCCATCGCCAGCACCACCAAGCTGATGACCTATCTCTGCGTTATGGACGCCGTAAGCGCCGGAGAGATAAGCTTAAATGATATAGCTGTTGTAAGCAAAAAAGGTGAAGAACTTTCGCGCAGCATCGACGGCGTGATCAAGATAGACGAAGGACAGGAAGTCCCCGTAGACCAGCTGCTCCTGGGCATGCTGCTCCCAAGCAGCAATGAATGTGCCCTCACCCTTGCCGAGCATGTGGCCGGAAGCGAGGAAGCCTTTGTGGAACGCATGAATACCAAAGCAGCTTTGCTGGGTATCAGCGACGGTACTTTATTCATCAACTGCCACGGTCTGCCCGAATTCCCGGACAACACCGCCACCAGCAAGATCCAGAACCATATGAGCGCAAAGAGCATGTTCATACTCTGCAGCCATATTTTAAAAACCTATCCGCAGATAAAGGATATCACCTCCACAAAGAGCGCTTACTGTGAGGCTCTTAAGCGTGAGGTCCGCAATACCAATCCCCTGCTCTATAATCTTCCGGATTGCTTTGGCTTAAAGACCGGTACCACCAATAAATCCGGCGCCTGCCTGGTATCCGGCCTGAAGGCAACAGATGCGGAAGGCAACGTGCATGAGATAGTTGCAGTGGAATTCGGAGCAGAGGATTCAACCGTAAGAGTCAGTCTCTCCCAGGAGCTGCTGCTCTACGGACGTGATAAGGTAAAAGAAAACGGCAGTGCCACGGAAGCTGCTTCCGTACCCACCACCGTTGAAGATCTGATCGTTAATGCTCTTAAATATCTTTAAGATTTGTGATTCTTTGTACTCATGGGCATGACCGGATTATTGTCGTTATCATAAACCAGCTCATAGGCTGTCTTTATGCCATGCTTTTCAAATAAGAGTTTTATCTCCCTGTTCAGTGCACGCTCCGCACCCCAGCGCTGCAGGCTCGTGCAATAACAGCCTATATTGATGTAAACCGCATTGTACTCCATATGATCGACGCCGCCGTAATAGGGCGCGTATACCGCTCCGGGTATCCTGTCCTTCCATGTGGGAAGTTCCTGTTTCAAAAGCTCTTCCACTTTTTCCAGATCTTCTTCATAGGACAGCGCCACCCTTATCATAGCTCTGGCGTTTCCGCTGTTCATGTTGATTATCTTTCTCAGATCGGAATTGTTTATGATACGCGTATCGGCGTAAGAGGTAAGTGTAGTCATACGTATGCCTACATTCGTAACCACGCCCATCCAGCCGTCCACGCTGATATAATCACCCACATTAAATGCATTCTCAAAAACCAGGAAAAAGCCTGCTATTATATCACCTATCAGATCCTTGGCTCCGATACCTATGACCACAGAGATAACTCCCGTTGTGGCAAACAGCGTTGTGGCGTTTTCCACAAACTGTCCCACGCACAGATAAACTATCAGTATGGCCGCAAGGTATTTGTTGGAGCTGCGGAGCAGCATGCAGATGGTTTCTATGCGTGTATTTGAAACTCTTGCTATACTGTACAGCAAACGGTTGAAAATGCCCACAAGGCTTATGGTAATACAGATGATCAGCGCACACATGGTCACGGAAAAAATATTAAAGCCCTTATCCCAGTTACCGTAGAGCAGATAGTCCATAACACTCACACTGTCATCAGCAGTAGTAGTATTACCGCCGTTTCCCCAGATCAGCCCTATGAACAGAACGCCCACTACATACAGGGAGAGCGCAAACATTATCATTCTGATGGTTCCGCCTATCCTTTCCTCCGAAGTCAGCTCACTCTTAGGTTTTTTATGCTGATTCCAGCGCTCTTCAAAGGCTTCCCTGCTCTTTCCGTTTTTATCTCCCAGAATCTGGGATACGGATACGAAGAGTCCCCATTCATTATGCTCTGTTTCCTGCGGCTCTTCCTTGGCCTTTTCTTTTTCTTCTTCTTTCTTCTTTTTCTCTTCCTCTGCTTCTGTGCGTTTTCTTTCTTCTTCCTGCAGTTTTTTATATCTGAACAGTGAGATAAATATTATTATAAGTATGCTTATCAGCGTTACCGCTGCCAGGAATATCGAGCACTTAACACGCCCTGTTGTTGCCGTACTCTCAGGCACCAACAGCAGCAGGAATCCATCTTCCAGCTCGGATATATCATACAGATAAGAAATATATCCAAAGTTCAGGATACCGTTGGTCATATCCTTTAAGGTCAGATTTGCTATGCCGGTATTCTCCAGCAGCTTGCCCTCCAGAGCCTCCTCCGAACTATACAGTATCTCTTTTGATTCCCTGTCTATGAAAAGAGATATCTCCTGTGACCCTATGCCTACACGTTTAACCTCTTCTTTTATGGAGAAACCTTTTATCAGAGTATCCAGTGTTTCGGCAGAAACACATATCTGCACAAAACCGTCTACTTTATCATTGTCGTTTCTTATACCCACGCCTATATACTGCAGGGATTCACCGCTCATATCATCTACGGAAATATCCTGTACCACACTGTCAACACCCTTAAGCAATGAGCGGAATACGTAATCGGGATTTGTGGGATCGGTGGTCAATACGATATTTTCGTAAGGCGCATCCGTAAGGGTTACCTTCCCGTTGCTGTCGTACCGGTATACATTTATGGCTTTAATTATCTCCGAAATTTCCCTGACGCTTTCACTGTCTGCATCTTCTCCAAGACAGCCTACCATATCTGCTGCCATACGGCACTTTATAAGGTTTTCATTGCTGTACCATTCTTCAAGACTGCTCTTTCTGTCTTCATAATTACCAATGATAGCTCCTATTCTTTTCGAATGCCGGCTCTCAAAACCAAACTGGTAGGTAGTCCCCATAAGCGTATAGATAATGAAGCTGATGATCATAACCAGTACACAGCCCACGGGCACCATACTTACCAGCCATTGCCTGAACTGTCCGTATTCCTTATTCTTTTCCATAAGGGAATATTTGGAATACTGCATTGCCACATATACTACCGCACCAAATACCAGCCAGAGATTCCACGCCATAACAGCGGCCTGAACGCACGCCTCACCTATGTCCGTTGCGATATATGTTACTATATTGGGATCGTTATCTATAAAATCAAGACCGCTCTGTATGCGGAAAGCCGCCAGAATATCCATACCATAAGTATCATCGCTAACGACAATATATTCCGTACGTATCGACCCGCCGTTATCAAGCGGCAGATCATTGGCAGTAACCACATAGCCGGTTTTTCCGTTCATCTCTTCTTCCGGATAAGCAACCACAGTACCTTCTTTTGTATTGATAAACATAAGAAAACCGGAACTGCCCACCGTTACGCTTGCAGCTATACGTTCCCTGTCTACGTTTTTATCCTGTATACTTTCTAAACCGCTGTCATCCTTATCATCAAAAGCATATCTTTCTTTAAGCTCTTTCTCATTAAAGCGGCCCTTCTTCATCAGCCAGGCTATGGCGTCCCTTTTGCACTGCGCCGCTTCCTCGTATGCCTCGACGAGCTTCTTTTCATCATCGATCACTTCGCCGGCGGAACGGACAGCTAACGATGCGGATTCATGCATTTCCCTTATGCTTTTATCAACCATATAACCCAGGATCATAAGTCCCATATACGCATAAGTAACTATGCTTATCAGGATTATTGCCAGAATTATCTTTATCCTTTTTCCACGCGCGGCTTTTTTGCTCATGACAGCTCTCCATTCAGAATCTTATTATCTATTACGCTTTCTGTAAGCGTACCGTTATCATCATATACCAGCTTTAACGAAAAGAAGGGATGGTCCTCTTTCAGTAATCGCAGAAAGACCTTATCCCCTTCCCATATAGGCAGCTTAACAACTTCGTCTCTGGGTATCCACACCAGCTCACCTTCGTCACAGTCCAATAAATCACCCTCAAATTCTCTTGAGGTATACAGGTACATGTACTCCGTGATATCTCCGTATACAAAGGTGACTATCCCTCGGAAGGCATGGCTTTTAAGCGTAAGCCCGGTCTCCTCTTTCACCTCACGGTAAAGACAGTCCTCCGGACTCTCCCCGCTCTCGAGCTTCCCGCCTACGCCTATCCATTTATCCTTATTCAGATCCCCTTCCTTTTTAGTCCTGTGCAGCATGAGATATTTGTCATCCTGCTCTATGTAACAGAGGGTGGTGTTAACGAACATAATGTGTGCCTTTCTCTTTGTACGGGTTTATGAGGTTATTATATCAAACCCTGCCTTGTTTCAACAGCTTTAATATTTGTTATGCACCTTCTCTGCAAAGCAGAGCACATCTTTGATCTCTATAACCGTACCATCATCAAGGATAGCTTTTCCGCTCATTTTTCCGAACACCTGATGCTGATCAGAAATGATCACCTTAAAGTCCATACAGGCACATCTGTCCATCACCGGCTGGAATTCCATCTCAAATCTTCCGTCAGAAGATGTGAAAATCCATTTATCCATATAGGAATTCTCCGGAATATGGAATTCCACATCATCCAGCTTGTGCGCTTTACCGTCATAGAATATAACATTCTCTGTGGCAGCTGATGTATTTCCAAAACCGTATCCTATGTTGAATCCAAAGGGCTTTCCGTTAACTATGGTATTACCCGATCCCCAGTACCAGGTATTATCATAAGTCCAGACACCGCGTCCCCAGTCCAAGGTTCCCAGATCCTGCTTAGGATTGAACAGATATACTTTCCCGTCATATTCTACGGAACCGGCAGCACGCATGCAGTTTATCTTCTGATTGTAATAAAAGGCATGCTTTTCATCCCAGGGTGTTGCTATCACCATGCTGTCCATCTCCGGCTGCTTTAACAGAATATCGCAACTCAGATCCTTATCGCCGTTAAATCTCTTAAAATCACAGCGAATACGTCTTACGCCCTTTTCTTTATATACATCAAAGCGCAGCTTAAGCCGTTTATCACCATATCTGGTTGAGCCTTCAGAAGAGTCAGATGGCAGCTTTATCCGTCCCATAGGCAATGCATTAAGCACTGATTCCGTATGAGACCAGTTGCCATTCTCGTCAAACAGTAAAAGTGATACTGATTGAAGACCTATATAGCCCAGGTCGGATATCGTAAACGCTACCCCAAAGCCTTCACCCATCACTATATAATAATCCCATTCCTTGATACGCCAGGCGGGTGCTTTTATCGCCGCCCTGTCATATCTCTGTACCTGCTTCCGTGACCATCCCGGCTCACGCAGCTCTCCCTGCTCATCCAAAAGATCCTGTTGGGTTGTTACTTCATGATTTCTGGACATACTTTACCTCATATGTATACTGTATTATTGATGCATGTTTATTATAGCACTTTTACGGGATAATCTCACCCGGCTACTAACTATTCTTTTCTTAATACCGGTCAGCTCTGTCTCTTTCCCCCTTATCACAGCTCTCCGCTAAGTGATGCCGTTTCCGGATAAGCATATGCATTAACCATACCAAAGCAGCTTCTGTCGCCAAACAGCCCAAGTGTTGTCGGAACTATAAGTGTTAACTGCCCCACGTCTTTGACATCAAGCGTTATAGTCTGAGGCAGATCGCCGGCCGACAACGTAAGCTTCTTTTCTAATTCTCCGTTATAAAGGATCTGGAGCTCCCGGTCCCTTAACTCCCCGCCATCGATATGTCCTACCTGAAATTGGACCGTATCATACTGATTATCAAGGTTAAAGAAAATTCTGGAGTCGTCATAGATGTTCTCGCCGATAAGGACAGCATTAGTGTATTCCTTTCCTGCGATGGTTATTGTATCGGTTCCGGTGACCATCCCACAGACTGTTGTCTGATAAGGCGGGCAAGCAGCCAACAGACTCCGTGGACGACTTTTGTTTACAGTTTTAACTGCTTCATCCAAGCGACTGTTACCGGGTAGAATCTCCTTAGCTGTCTTAAGTACCTTCTCCGCTCCATCAAAGTCCTGTCCGGAAACCCTGCTGTCCGCTTCAGCTAATACACCACTGACATAGGCTGACTCATATTCGAGTGACCTGGTCTCAAGTTCGGGATCATTTCCCATCTCCTTAGTTGCGGATTGGAGCAGCTGTATGGCGCTGACGTAATCCCCGGCATCAGAATAAGCTGCTGATCTCTGAAGTATATCCTGCTTGTACATTGTGATATAGTGCTCCTTTGCCGCCAGGCATTCATTATCTTCGCCATATGACTGCATACATTCTTCTATCATATGCATTGCGGTAAGATAATCCCCTTCTTCAGCCAGGGTATTGCATCGTTCCAAAGTATTTGCCTTCATCTGCTGTCCGTACAGACCGTTAAGTTCATCCTGCTTTGCCCTAAGGTCAGAGGCTTCAGGATATGCCTCTCTGGCAGTATCGATCTGTTTAAGAGCTGTTTCATAGTCGCCGGATGAAGCCAGCCGGTCTGCTTCTTCGATAGATACAGCTATCATCTCCTGCTCTTCGGGAGTATAGGTAACGCCTTCTCCCATAGCGGATACAGAGCCCGATACATCTGCAACCGGTGAATTTACGGGTACGGATCCTTCACTGCCGGCTGCCACATCATTTTCATTATCCGAATCTTTTGTTCCGCCTATGACCCGTATACAAACAACAATGATACAGACCATGATCATAACAGTTATTATCCCAAGTTTGTGTTTCCCATAATTGTTTTTTTTCATAGTTCTTTCCTCCTCTTTTTTTTGTATAAACTTTTGATCTTTAAATTTATGTATTCTTATTTATATTGTTACAAGATTTCTTCGCTTTTCTGTTTTCTTCGGCTCAACTACTCTTTTAGCCGGTTTATACAATTGCTTAAATATCTCTAAAAGATCCTCCGTTCCGAATACCCTGCTCAGATAAGCAGGCTTACCAAAATAACGGATAGTAGCTGTATTTTCCGAAGCCCCACGGCCAAGGAGCATGATTTTGTCGTATTCGAACATGTTTTTATATAGATTATGAGTGACCGTAATAAGGGCCTTGTTATTCTGTTTGGCGCCCCTACAAAGCATCTTGTGGAGCTGAGCTTGGGTTACCAGATCAAGACCGGTATCGGGCTCATCACAGATCATCATCTGATAATCCTCAATCGCACACCTCTCAGCGATCTGTACCCTCCTCTTTTCACCGCCGCTGAGTTTCCTGATGACCATGTCGCGCTTATTTTCTAGCCTGAACATGTTGAGCCAATACTCAACCCGTTCCGATACCCCCTCTCCTGATCCCAAATATCTTTCAACCTCATAAGCTATGGCCTCCCCAACTCGTTCATCTGTGTTGATAGTCAGAGCCTGTGAGGCAAACCTTATAATAAGATCATCATCCTTAGTAACAGTGCCATCATATCTGACCCCGGACAATAATGAACTCAGGAAGTCTCCGTCTAAATCTGATCGTAAAAGAGTCAAAATGGTGCTCTTTCCTATTCCGGAGGGTCCTGCTACCATGATCGTTTCTCCTTCTTCTATCTCAAAGTGTATATCAGATAGCAGTATATTTTTCTTCATTTTGCTAAAGGAAAAACTACCGAATACATTATCAACATCGATCTTGATCAAACATTTGGACATAACTCATTACCTCCTTTTTGAATAATTGATCTTCCCGCTTATTTGCCCGCTATCATTGACTTGATCTTATACAGATTATCAAACAAGGGCATATCCACACTGTCGATTTTCCACTTTCCATTTTCAAATACCATAGTCAGATCAGCTGTTCCTGCATATATATCTTCATATTGATATGCTAGCTCTATTTCCGCCCCTTTCAGACCAACTTTAACGTCCTTTACAGACCACTCTATGTTCTCAAATTTCCTTATAACTATTTCCGTTATCCCTAAATCCTCTGCCTTCTCAAGAAGAAGATGTACAACGGGTGTATTTACTATAAACAGAACGTCATCCAGCTTTTCATCCATATCATCAGTCACATATGGTTTTAAACCTTCAAGTCCCTCTTCCCTGACACTTTCTACCGCCTGATCCAGAACTTTACGCGGAGAAAGAACATAATACAACGCGAATAATAACATAGAAACCGTGATGACCATTGATAAAGTAAAAATAACCTTTTTCGTCTTACTCATATCCTCTCCTCCTTCTCAATTAATCTATCTTTTGTTTTATCCAGTCATATACTTTTCTGCCGGTCTTAATACCGCTGTTGAGAGCAGATTTTCCAAGTCTTACTGCTTTTTTACCCGCCTTTTTTCCGATATCCGCTATAGCCTCCCAGTCGATCTCGGGTCTGTAATCATCAGGATCGAAACTGTAATGATCAGTATCCTGTTCTTCTGATCCTTCATTATCAAAAGTCGTTTCAGACCTGATATCCGGACTCTCTGCTATATCGGAAAGGCCTGAAGATGTATCCTCAGAATCTTCCGCAGCTGCCTCTGTTTCTACGATCTTGTCTTTTGGCACCAATAGGTCCGAGATAAAAATCCCCAGTGCAAAAGCTGCGATGATGGAAACCACAAACGTAATCATTGCTTTTTCCTTTACCATAGTGGTCACCTCCTCATACGATTTGCTCTGAACTCCAACACTAACCACGCGATCATCAGCGGCACAACCGAAAGGATAAGCAATGAACACCAGTTTGAAGCTATATAACTGCCTTCTGGCCTATATATCTCCTGGAATGGCTGCGGTAACTGAATAGCACTTTCCATATTTATCTTTAAAGGATAACTGTTCAGGTCTACCAGGGATCCTATAGATCCCGCTCCAAACCTGGATATTACAATGATAGAAATCTGCTCACATCTTTCAGGAAGGTCAAAGATACATTTGCTGAACAACATTTGTAAAATCAGGAATAGCGGAATTAAAATGAGACTATATTTAGCTTCAAAAAAAACACCTATAAGAAATCCCATGCAAATACCGGAAAATATGATCAAAAAACTGGTGATAAGAAAATCGATCCGGCCTGACGGAGTAACAAGATTTTGTAAGTGACAATCCTCTCCAAAGTAGTAGAAAAATACCGTAGATGCTATGAGAGCCTGCATTATACCAAGTATCGTTTCAATTATCATTACCGAAACCAGATACTCTAAGGGGGAATAAGCGTTGTTATCGAAGTCAGCCTCTACATACAGCTTCTGATCATTGTATATGGGAAGAGAATCGAATAAGCCAATCCATACCAAAGACATTGTATAGGCAAACACCACCACTTTCGTCTGCTCATATGTTACAAAAGCATTATCTTTGGTAGCATAACATACCAGGAAACAGATCCCTATCGTCATGACCAGCATCCCCAGATTACGTAAAAACATTGTCGCATGTTTGCGTAAGATAGTGTTTATTAACATGACAATACCCCCTCTCCCAATAAATGCATCTCATTGACCGGCAATCCATAATTTTTTATAATTAGTTTATAATTTACTACCTCTGATCCGTCCCTTTCGTAATTTATGGCTTGATTATAGCGGTGCGGGTTTTTGGTCTCATCCGGGTATCGGAAAAAAAAGATATAAATTAAAAAGCCCCTTCCGGGGCTATACGCAATTCAGCTCTTTTTGGCGGTTCATGCGTAACAGTATCTCTTTACGTATAGGGTGCTCCTTATCAACAATGTATATGTCTCCTCCATACCCCAGGAATCGAACAACAATGTCCACCTCATCCTGCTTCTGATAAAAGAGCGTGAGTGTATATAGTTCTGTTTCGGGATTATATGAACAGCGTTTCTTCCATGGAGAAAATTCAGTGAGTATACGATCAACAATATTGTGTATATTGTAGAATTCTACTGTAACCGATGCAGTATTTTCTTCCCTGTAGTCGTGAAGCACTTGCTCTGCGGATGTCCGGTCAAACGATTTTTCTGTTTCATGGGCTGTTTCTATTTGAGAAATATTCATAGTATAAACAATATTTCTGTCACAGCTTAGGAAGTATCCCTGGAACCGGTTATTCCGTTTTGAAAACTCTAAAACGATCGGCTTAAATTCACCGGTCTTAACACTGTTTTTTGACGTGTGATACTTTATACGGACGGTCTTTTGATCATATATCCCCTTTAACAATGCAGCCATTACTGACGCCATTTGATCATTATCATTCTCCGTAAAGCGAAATCTATCAAAATAGACAACTTTCTCCATTGGAAGAGGGGATAACGCCGGGGCGTACCGGTTTAAAATATCCTCAAGCAGATCTATCTCCGCAGCAGACATAAAAAGTGACATCCTGTTATCTTTATCATGGATAATAGTTTTTAACCATCGTATCTCCATAGCAGAAAGCGGAACAACATCCCTGTATAATTCAAGACCGGCCTCACATTTATATCGAGGCAGATATGAAACCTTCTCTTTTGCTTTGCGGCTGAATCCGTTTCCGCCCTTATTCCGTATGAGTTCGTACTCTCCGTCAATAAGCCTTTTAGTTTTCTTTAAAAAGCCTCCAAAATGAAGCAACTCTTTAATTTCCGAAGGAAGCAGCTCCTCAGTTCCGACACCTGTTCTAAAACAGTATTTTTTTAATGAATGGTCTATTATTTCATCTATTTCACCTTCAGTATATGATTCACCGGTCTTTCCTGAACATAGACTGGTAAAAACATCTGCCATAACATAATAATAGACACTGAAGGCCTCATTAAATACCAGGTCATGCTCTCTGGCCTTCGTCCCATTTCCAAGAGCTTGTTTTACTGCCAAAGGTATATCCCATCTTTCCAAAGAAAGCGGATTCTCCCGTTTTTGAGGTTTAGTAAGTGAATCTTGTAAAAGAGTGTTTAAAGTTTTCTCTACATCAGTTTCAAGAGAAAATGTATCCGTATCCATTCCCTCACATGACTTAATACGTGAATAAAAACTTCTCATCCACGGTCTAAGTTCAGTCTCATCGGAAATATCAGCAGAGAATTCAAGAAGATCAAGGTCCTTCCTGTCAGATACGGTGCCGGATCTCCTCTCACGATTAAGTCGGTTAACAATATAGTAATCTGTATCAGGATTATAGGAAATCTGCAAGGATACGGAATGTGGCACTACGGAATTGACCGCGTTTTCTTCCTGCACTTTGGTGGTGGAAACCCCCCATGAATACTGTATTGATTTTCGCGCATTTGATATATCGGCATCAACTGATCCGGGTGATGTATGATATCCTTTCTGTATTAATACTGTCTTAACCTTTTCATCCTCATAGTACTCAACAGAGTCTATGAATTCAATTCGAAATGCTGTATAACTGCGGTGAAAAGGTTCATAACACATCAGGAATTCTCTTCCCTGCATGTTACTTATGCGAATTTCAAGAGGATAGCAGAGAAGTTCTGTTTCATAGCCCGCCGTGCCATGACTATATGTGATCTTACACCATTTTCCTCCTTCAATAGCATATAAAAGGTCAACTATATTGAAATCATTAAGCGATTGCATGAAATACTCATGCTTAAACCTGAAAGGACTTATCTCATCATTTGTAAAACGATCTATAAGAAATGTCCCGGCTTCGCCAAACAAATAGTACTTTGAAAAGAAATCCAGCGCAGAGTATAAATGTTGTCTAAAGTCTTTACTGACGACCAGTCCTTCCTTTAAAATACTGCCCATTGTTAATCCGGGCAGGCTCCACCGGTGATCACCCTTACTCTTATACTGTTCACATTCTACCAGGCCTAGCAATAATAAATCATTCAGCCTGTTATTGGGAGTTTTATTTTTATCATTTCCCTCCATCAGCGCAAGCGCTTCAGTGTAGTATAAGATCAGGTCAGATGTTTTTAATTTGGATCCGCTTTTAAGTACTTCTTCCAGATGAATACGTTTTTCATCATCAAGATCTAAAGTATCTATACCGTCACGTAAGCTGATCCGGTAACTAAGCGCCGCCATCGTATGTAAAAAGTAAGCAGGGTAAGTAAGCGGTTTATACTTGCAAAAACGGTATATCCTATGAAACGGATTCTTCCCCATCGATTGAGAATCAGCATTAGCAAACATGACCGTATTACAATCGTCTGACCAGTCCACATAATCGGAAATCACTCTATTAAGACGCAACCAGTCCTCTGATATAGTTTGACGTTTTTTAGCATCAAATGAGTTAAGGTTCTTAAAGCCATAATTATAGTAATCCAAAAGAGCCCTTTTGAATTTCTCATCAAATTTACCTGATGTTATAAGTTCCTTATGAGTTGACATCTGAAATCTCCAATGTTTAACATATAAGAAAACCTTTACTTTATGTAATGTTATATATTGTTTACTCCTGTATTCAATGTCTGTTATTTACATAATCAACCGTATTTTTTAATAATTTTGAAGTTAGCACTAAGTTTATAAATGTATTGCAGTCATTCCTGGTCACCGTTTCAATATGACCTGTTTTATTTCGGATCTTCTTCGCTTTATTCAGATTACGCATATATTGTTTCCATCTGTTTTCATCTGTTCCGGTCCTCTCCACAAAATTATCTCTGTTTTCCTCTTTTTCAATTTTCTCCGGATCGGATTCTGCAATACTAAACATGGAAAACAAAGCTGTTGTAAATGTACCTATCGTTGAAATTCCATTAAACGATATGACGGTTGATGGATATGTTGTGTTTTCGTTATACGTCTTTACCTCATTTACCCAAACAGAAGGATCAAGGTAGATCGGAAGATGGTTTTCTTTCAGTAATCTCTCAAGTGTTTTACCTAACATGATCGTAACAGGAGAATAGTCAACAGCCATGGCTGAATCCGTTCCTGTTGAAATTTCCATTAATTCATCAAACAGGCATCTCAAATATACTGAGATGATCACACTTGTTCTGTCCCGTTCCTGAAGTGACAGTACATAGTCCATATCCTCTTGAAGAATACCAATCCCCGTAAGTTTATCCCTATTTGCGTTCATCCAGTCAACGAGGGTCATTCCATGGAATTTCCGGTTATTCTCAAAGGATTTTTTCACACCTTCTTCAACTGTATCAACATAGCTGTCAGTATCATAAACTGCCAGTTCATCTTCATGACATATTTCAGCACCGGGCGATAACAGCGATAATTTGGGCAGGCCCTTTAATTTTTCATCTATTTTTTCAATACTAACCCGGGTTTTATTATTATATACATCATCTATTAAGCCTGATAATCCGGTAATTGAATCGGCTATCCGGTTTATTTGTATAGCCTGGATATTTATATTATTATATGTATTCCCTCCTTCATCAATAGAACCGCTTGCACCATCTGTATTGATCTGTTTTGCATTTATTATATTTCCGATATGCTGTCTGATATTCTCCGTTGCAGTCTGTTTTCCGGGATTGGAAGAATTAACTTTTGCCAGTGCCCCCCAGAGATCAATTATCTTTTCGGATATCGCAATAGGTTCATTCTCATATTCTATATCATCTGATTCTTCTTTGACTTCCTCTTCTATTATCGTTTCTGTTCTCAGGTTATGGACAGTACCGCAAAAAGCACTATAATAAAAGGGCGTTGAAAACGTATATCCGTTATCCTCATTTCCGCGTAATATTCCGCGAACACAGGCTATTTCCAATCTGTCGCGTAATTGGGATTCTCCTTCGATCAGTCGCCATTTCTTCTCTTTCAGATACTCTTTGAAACGGAAATGGTTTTCCGAAGGATTATTCATAAACCATTTAGCCATCAGCCATAAATATTGCTTGTCAGAATTTTCATCCAGCCCTTTAGTTACAGCATCATAAATTGCCACAATTTTATCTTTGTGGTTTTCGTCCGAAGGATGGTTTAATGCATAGTTTTGCAGATCGAGCAGATATTTAGTGGCCATTGATATATCATATGAATATATTACGTTCCTTCCAAACCGCCCATCACTGCATATTCTTTTCACCTCACCAAGAACCGTATTGCATATTTCTTTTGCATAAAGCGGCACTCTGTCTGAATAAATGCATAATGTTTCCATTGCTGCCCTTGAATAGTGCAGACCCGGAGTAAGGACTGCCTTATCCTGTTCGATCATTTCTGTAAACTCATCAGGCTTGCCACTCTTTACTTTTTGGATCGGTCCTATTCTAACCGACTCCGCAGCTTCAAAGATTTTCTTTCTCCATATTGAGTTGCTTTTTACCAGAACCATCTGCTTTAGCAATTCATCTGAGCCACAAAATACGAGCTTTATATTATTTATAGTTCTCTCATTAATACTATCGCACACCTCAATGAATTCATCCGGTTCCTGAATTTCAACATTACCCCATTTTTCCACAACCTGCTGGAACTCATCATATAAGATCCATATTTCAAATCCTTTATTCTTCAATAGATAATGCAGATCATAATATCTTTCCAGAATTGGTCTTTCCGTCTTATTCAGGATTTCACGCATGTCCGCGATCAGGTTTTCTTCATTACCCATTAATTCAATAGGAAATTGAACGTTCATTTTTCTGGATGATACTTCCAATCCATTCAGGATCACATCTATTAATAAGTATTCAGCCATTGAATGATTATCAGAATAATCTAACAGATTCCCATCTTTAGCATTTCGAATATAATCATTTTCCTTGCCTTTTCCGCCTTCTCCGCCAACTAAAACAGTAATTACGTTTTTGCTCTCTTTCGCATGCGAATAAATTAACCAGTTCAATAAAGAGGTTTTTCCTATACGTGATGGTCCATAAATTACCGCCTTACCGGTTGATACGGCATATTTAATATCTTTCTTCTCTTCATCCCTGCCATATATTTTTCTGTCTTCTTCATTGTCTCCTACTGCAAGATCAACATAATAACCGTTTCTGCGTGGTTCGGGCATTTCTTTTAATTCTACAGGCCCTGAAACTACCATCGTTTCTTCTACAGAAGAGATAAGGATATTATTAACTTTTATATTGGCTTTCACACGTAATTCGTCGCCAAACTCTCTGCTTTCACAGATTTTGGATATATCCACCCTACATCCGGTTATCCAACCGGGTCTTAGTTCTTTAATACCGGATATTTCAGCAGATAAAGGTGTATACTGTTTAGTACCATCCAAAGTCTCGACATATATCTGTATGTCCGTATTCGAATATAAATCGACAGTCGTTCCTCCAATATTGCTTAAACAGATATAAATATATCCATCGCATACGGCTTTGTTACATCCTGCCCGGACATTCTCTATTTCAGCATTGATCCTTATGGAATTTTCTATTCTGCTCTTCTCCTTTTCCACCGATCTCATTATGGAAACTGAAAATGAAGACTGCCCTATATAGTTTATTTTCTTCAACTGCTCATATAAGCTTTCAGTCGGACAATTACCGGTATCTGATAATCCCGGAGCTATACCGTTGATCTGCCCGCATATTTTCAGAATTTCCTGCGAACCCTCTATATCCCCCGATGACAGAACAATATTTGAAATATCCTGGCAATAGCTTATCCACTGGGATATGGACAGATCTTTATATAATACAGCAAAATTGTCATATACCTGTTGCTGTTGTTTCTTTGTCAGGCCACAGTTTTTAAAAATATCGACAAGTGCAGATAATTTCCTGTCCGGTGAAACAGACGATTCTTTAGCGGTCACAACAATACCTAAATCAAATGCCATATTATGATATTCCAGCAGTTCATTATTCTGTTTATAGTTTTTATTATTTATAAGATATTTAAAGACCCGTAATCCATTTACTATCCTTGTTCTTATATCATTGTTTAAATTGCAGAATTCACGATATGCTTCTTTAATTACCGCATCATCATCATTATCGTTTTCTACCTTATACAGTTTAAACAATTCATTTGCATAAGAGATATCACCCTTTTGACTCTGCCCTGCACCGATAAAGGAGATAGACCTGAGCGGAACAAAATCCATGCCTTCTTCACTTTCCGAATAATCTATTAACCGCTTTGTCTCTTCTTCCCATTCGATCGGAATAGCATCAAAGGAATCTTTCATTGAAACTATAGAACGTAATTTTTCCTTTTCTCCGTTTATCGCATATGCCAATGACTGAATATGATTATATTGTGATCTTGCATAAGTGTATCCTATATCGGAAAGCAGCAATGCCAGCCTTTCATATCTTTCCGGATTCGTATTGTTTTTCTTTATAACACTTACTCTGATAGCATCGAATATCTTAAATGGCAGCTGTCTTGCTGCCAGAATAGCAGTGTAAAGTTCATCCTTTGCATTAAATTCATCATCATTCAACAAAAGTATTTTATATACGCTTGCTGAAGGGGCTAACTGCATATGTTCCCTTATTATTGATATGTCCGTTTCGTGATCATTACTTTTTGATATTATATCTGCCAGGTTAGAGAACATAATTGATATTTTTTTCGCAGAAACAAGCAAAGCGTCTGAAAACTCTTTTTTTACGAGCGTATCGCAGAATTCTACAAACAGCTTTTGATTTATATCCCTGTAATCCAAAAAGCTGATCAGATACCTGATCAATCCTGCCACCCCGGCATTTATTGATAATAGTACTTCTTTGTTTTCGCCAAACAGCGGAGTAAAATCTTCACTAAGGAGACAGAAAAATATAAGTTGCCTGTTTTCAATAGTTAATTCCTCTGAATCCATTAATTGATATAATGCATCTTTAAAATTCTCAAATCCTAAGCGCTCTGCCATTTCATGATCATGGTATTTATTCATTATATCGATCACTTCACCGGCCGGTTTCGCTTTGACAGAATTCCAATTAATAATGATCAGGAGCCTGTAATATCTCCAAAGCTTATAGAAAAACTCATATGTTGAATTATAAAACAACTGGGATATAAAACACTTCTTCAAAAATGCCATATATTCACATTCAATACCAAGCTGCTTACACTCTTTATAACTATATTGGTATTCATGATATATATCATCGTTCCCATAAACCCCGAATACAGCCGAAAAAACACGCAGTTTATGAGCCGGATCCAAACAGATATCCTTGAATTCAATCAGGGCTTGTTGTGAAGGATAATCCTTCAGGATTATAGAGATATCTCTCTTAAACCTGTCTATTTTTATATCATCATCAAACAGATCAGGATTGATTTTAAAATATTCATCATAACTCATATAAAGCATTTTTACTGCTCCAAGAAGTTCGCTTTCCTGATATGTAAGGTTTTTCCATATATTTTCGTTTAATAGTAATGATAAGGCATCTTCCCGGTTTTTATTCTCCAAATAGTAACTGCATAGCTTTTTCAGTAAATATATCTTGTCGACCGAAAATGAAGACAGTTCAACAAGATCTGTTCCACTCATATCCTTGTTAATTGTTGTCAGGATATTAAAATATACAATATCGCTGGTTTCTCTAAGCTTTGTTGTGCAATAATCAATAAAGAATCCCATTTGCTGCGAAATATCACACCAAACATTTTCATATAACAGTTTATCAATTATGTTTGAATCCTCTAATATCTTATTGAGTTTTTCACATAAGATCTGATCATCTGTGTCAACTATATATCTTGCTGTAAAGTACAATAGATTTTCAGGCCAAACATTCCTATTGGGCATCTCTAATACGGAGACAAAAATATCATGCAGCTCAGCTAAATAAGGTATATCGAACATATGATGCGCTGTTATTGCAGAAACGCAAAGAACCCACCGATTTGCTTCAATTTCCTTATGTTCATATAAATGAGAGATGATTTTTTTCCAGGTTAATACATCATTGGGATCCTTCAACAGCATATCCCAAAAGTATGAAAATATTATCCTGCCCGGGTTGTACTCCGAAAATCCGGGAATAATAATAGATGATGCCCATTGTAAAAAAGCAAACAACTTTCTGCCGGATAAAGCGTCAAATGCTTTTAATATTACCTCATAGTGGTTATGTATTTTGGTAAAATACTTTTTATATTTATCTCTATACTGGGAATAGATCCGTGTATGTCCGGTTTCTGCGTGACCATGATATATAGAATACAAGTATACACTTTTGAGCAGTTCATTATTTTGAGCATACAGAATGATCAATGACAGTAATAGCGTATATTTTGTACTGCTTAGATTCCTTTCTATCATTTCAATAGCATTAGTGATAGAAAGTTCCTCATCAAAGATCAAAAGCGCCTCATTTGAAAAACCGTATTTGTCGAAATTCTCACATATTGCCCGAACTATATTTCTTTCTCTCTCTTCTTCCGAAAACTTTTTATTATCCCTGACAAACCGTATTATCCGGCCATACATCCGCAGCAGGCTCAGGGATTCTATATACATTTCAGTATACTTTTTATCTACCCCTTTATTGCTTTCTATCAGATACTCATATAAGAAAGCAAATGTATAATATGCTTTCTTTGAATATACATCATTCAGACATTTCTCAATATCTTCTAAGTTTAAACTAACATACCATTTCCGGGTTTCACCATACCATTCATTATATTTCTTCTGTAACTCATTTTCTTTCTCGGTTTCGTCCTCAAAAGTTTTAAACAGGCTTAAGTACTCGGTTTCATTCTCCTGACATAATTCTCCTACTATAGATAGTTTATTATGATAAAACCGGTCTGATATCTCTTTCCATTTATTTAATACATCAGCCGATATATGATCTAATCTGTTTTTTTCTTCTTTACTTGAATTCGCATATATGTTTTCATAGATATAAGAAGCAAATAAAAACCAGGCGTCATCTGACTCTGTTTTTTCTACTACAACAGAAAAAGAGTTCATTATCGCAAACTCTTTTTCCTTTTTAGCATACCTGATAATCTCATCTAAAACGGCATCCCCACCTTCATATAATGAAAAAGCCAGTATTCTCAACTCACTTTCACTTATGTGCATGGGATCGGATCCTTTATCCAAAATACACGCACATATTTTCTCTATCAATCGTAAGCTGATCCCGTTTGTGTAAAGAGAATGAAAAGATTCTTTATTCCATGATCCATAATTATCGATAAGATTACATATCAGGTGCAGCGGACTCTGATCATCACATATAAGATCTATAATATGATTTATTCTCTCAAAGCTATTTAAATTCAGAAATACAGACAGTATATTTGTACAACAATTTAGACTTAAGGGTTCAATAACCACATCCCGCCGGACTATTTCTATAAATCTCTCAAAAGTATCCAAAACAGATGAAAAGTCCATCCGGTTAGCGAATTTATCTGTATTAAGACTCTTTAAGTATGTACAATATTCACCTATTACTCTCTCGGTATTTCTACTCGAATTTCCGGAAATTATTCTTATCAGATATATCAAAAATGTCAGAGAATCCTTACAGGTTTCAAAGCGGTTGTTAATAGATGTGAAACTGTTATTAATTTTAGTATCACTTCCAACATTGTTTATCTGTTTTGTTATATACCCCACATCATCATTTGCATCAAAATCACACAAAGAAGACTGTGCGTAATTCACCAGAATTATATTAGGATAACCTTCCTCCCCTTTCCATTTCTTAACAAAATCACACCCTCGTCTGCATAAGATCAATTCTTTCTGAAAGAAATTTAACTTAAACTCCGTTTTACCTTCATTTAACAATTGATATGCATAATTGAAAACTCTTCCCAGTTGAATTTCACTCATCTTCCCGATATCCGAGTCAATAGTACATGTATTACGAAGATATGATATATAATCCTTTTGATCATATAGCGTATCTTCCATCTCCTTCTCAACCGGATACTCTTTTTCTTCTACCCCCCTGACATTTACTGCTTTGTCCCTTCCGTCATCCAGTTTTACTATATCGAATTCAACCACGATCCCTTTCTTCATATACAGGCCGGCATTAATGCTTGAAAGGTCATAATAATAATTCTTTATATCCGTTTTAATAAAACCGTAAAACCCCTTATTGTTTTTTATTACAGAAAGAACTATACCCTTCATTTTACTTCTCCAATCCCCATCTACTATCTTTTCTCCAGCACCAGCTCCTCACCCGGCTTCAATATATACGCGCCGGGAGCGGTGAACTTTGCTGCATTGGCTTCATCAAAAATAGTTTCGCTGGCGGAGCCGGTATGATAAGGAATACTCACCTTTGCGCCCACAAGTGATGCACATTCGGAAGCTTCGGCTGCATCCATGTTGAATACGCCGTCACAGCAGAAGAAAGCGTAATCCAGATTCCTTGCAGCCAGCTCCGGCATCTGTTCTGTCTTTGAGGTATCGCCGCTTACATAAAGCGTTGCACCGTTACTAAAGGTCAGTATATAGCCCACGCAGTTTTTCTTATCATGGTTTTTATTATAACCTGCTTCCACGGCTTCTACCTTTACATAGCCCTGATCAAAGCTGTTATGGGTTCCGCCGCTCAGCGCTTCCTTCTGTGTTATCACTACACAGTCGCTGCTCTTACTGCTTATCTTTGACATGTCCTTATGATCAAAGTGATCATGGGTCTGCAGTATCAGATCTGCAGTCATATCATAACCGCTGCCGGCAAAAGGATCGATATAGATCACCTTATCCTCTCCCGTTACTATGCGCAGGCTAGCATGCCCCATGTATAAAAGTACAGGATCCTTCATCTCATATTCCTCCTTTTCTTCTGTTAATGACTGTTCTTCATTCCCCTGCTCTGCAGCAGGATCTGCTATAGCATCTGCTGCCGGCGTCTCCTCCGGATCCCCGGATTCCGCAGTCTCCGATACAGGTGTCTCTGTTACCGGCGCTTCGGATCCGAAATCTTCCTGTATCACAATATCCTCCTGCTGCACTTCCCCTTCGGCTTTACTTTCATCACCGCAGGCCGCAAGCAT
>CAMVRS010000002.1 GCA_947169935.1 uncultured Lachnospiraceae bacterium | reverse complement strand
AAAACCGGGCCCGATAAACGGACCCGGTTTTTAAGAAAGGGGTTTTATGAACAATGGGCTTTTTATTGATATTATCAACTCAAGCCCGGGGGTTAACAGTATTTAAAATAGTAATAGATCACGTATCCCCAGCTGAATAATCCATGTACGATAGCCCATCCGATAGACTGCCATTTATAATAGCTTATCACCATCGCGAGTGCCGTTCCGAAGGAGATTCCTGCTTTGGCAGTTTCTTTAACACCATGTGTCTTTTTAGTGGTTTTTCTCTTTCCGTCTGCTTCTTCGATTATTTCGATTTCTTCATATGCCATGATGCGTACCTCCTTTCGTTTTGATGATATGATCATAACAATTCCGGTGCTCTTGTACTACCAAATGAGCGTTGCATTTTTGCACCTGTTTGTAGCGGGCCTTTGCTTGCTAATCGCCGGTGCAAAATGGTATGATATAAAATATTAATAAAGATACAGAGCCGGGATGGATCATGAAAGATGATTATTATTTTATAGAAAAATATTGGATCCTTTGCATTGCGTTTATCATCATCTGCATCAACATCGGCTGCAGGATCAGGGATTCGGTTTCAAGCAGGGAATATGAAATGGCTGAGGGAACCGTTATATCTGTAAAAACGGTAAAAACAAACAGAACCTACGGCAGATATTACCATTTTAAAATGGCGGACTCAGAATATGCAACGATAGAGTATAAACCTGCTGAACGTTATTATGAAAAGCGCTTTGAGATCAATGCCGGTAACAGGTTCTTTCACAAAGGTGATCAACTTCCGGTTATGTACAGGATGGAAGAATATGACATCGTAGAATATCCGGCAAAACAGGATTGGATCACAGGCGCATGGCTGGATGCAGGGAAGGATTATAACACACCTTTGATGATAGCTGTAATGTTTGTCATCGCCGGTATAGGATATCTTTATCTGATCGGGGTATTGAAACCTAAATTCAAAAACAGCTGGATAGTGATCTCAATTGCCGGTATGCTGTCCGGCGTGATGCTTGCCGTGTATAACTATAAGATATTGTCAGAAGGCCTCGAAATAACGGATGAACCCCTCATAGGTTTCTTTATCGGGATCCTGCTTGCATTCTTCTCATTGGTATTCATGAACAAAATGCGTGGAATAAGCCGGCGGAAGGAAGAAGAGAAGCTGGTTGATCCCGGATCGTATTCTGATGAAAAAAAGATTTAAGAATTAACATAGATCAATGAAATGATGATTTAAAATTGATATCCTCTCTTTCAGGAGGTGATATCAATGGATACAACAAAACAAAACGCAAAACGTGCACTTACTTTAACAACAGTACTTACTCTGTTTGTGGCCGGCTTTGAGGTCTTCATAGCCTATACAAATTACAGACCGGGGATGAATTTCTTCGATCTGGCAAGCTATGTTACTTCAAACAGGTACATCTATTACTTAATACTGATACTTGCGAATATGATCATGCTTCCGGGGGCGGTATTGCTGTTTAAGGAAAACGGATTAAGCCTTAAGGATGAGATCTTCGAAAAGAAGAGTCTGGGGAAGGATATCCTGATCGGAATAATTGCTCTGGCATTAACCGGAATACCGTCTATACTTTCCACTTTTATCTACGGATGCCAGACGGACATGGCGTATAAAGCCGGAAAGCCGACGATCGGATTGACCATCATGGGGATAATTGCTCTTGGTCTGGTCAGCGGCATCGTAAAAGAGATATTCTTCAGAGGGCTGGCAAAGGTATTCTGCGGCTCTGTAATGGGAGAAATGACAGCCTTACTTCTTTTCAATGTGTTATTCGCGATGCTAGACTGGTATAATTTCGGATTATCGTTCGTGATCGGACTGATATGGATCGGGGCATATAAAAAGAGCGGACACCTCATTTCCCCGATGATAGCACACGGTGGTATAAATATTATTGCACTCATATACTGGATATTGGTGACACAATAGCTTATGGATAAGATATATCTGATAAATCAACTGAAAGAGCTTTCTGACGGATTGGGGCTGGGCATATCCGAAGCAGCCATAGAGAAGGCTATATCCTTCTCAAGGTTCAAGGTCTATTCAAAGGGCGAAGTGATCGCAAGAACCGGCGATAAAGCGACGGCTGCAGGATTGGTCTTAAACGGCGTGATCAGGAGTTATTATGTCGATAAGGACGGGAATGACATTACCCATTATTTTGCCCCGGAGGGCAGCTGGTGCATCGATTCCGGAATGGTCGGTTTTGATGAGATGCAGGCAAACTGGGAAGCGATCGAAGATGCGACAGTCATGCTCTTTGATGTAAAGGACATGAAGGCCCTGATATATAGTGATGACCGGTTAAAGAATATATGGATCATGGTTCTTGAAAGCGGAATGAGATATAAGATCTACAGGGAGAATGGTTTTCTGGTAGAAAATGCTACTGAAAGATATGTTGAGTTCAGGAGGCGATATCCTATGCTTGCCGGCCGCGTTCCGCTCCGCTATATAGCAACCTATCTGGGCATCACACCCGAATCACTCAGCAGGATCAGAAGCGCGATGAAGGATGGGATCTGATCGGAGCCGGCGTTGACATGTACAGAATGGCTGTGTATAATATGAGAAAATTCTGAAGAAGCGAGGTATTTTATGTTAAGCGTGGTGAGATAACCATTGCATGACGAACAGTGTGCGGCGTTTTAGCCTTTGACACAGTACGAACATTGCAATAAGGAATTTACAGATTGACAGTAATTGCTGCCGGTTTGTTTCTTGCGCTTAATATCATGAAATGTCGTGACCTCGTTTTTTTGTTGCTCATTTTGGAGATTACCTTTATGAGCAGGAAAATAACTGATGATGCGGACCATGATATCTTTGCGCGGGATATCATGGTCCGTTTTGCGTGGTGCAGACCGGGAATTATAAGAAAGAGAGGATAGATAAAAATGAATAGAGAATATAACAGCAGGATCGAAAAATATAGGGAATTTTTTACAAAGGAATATCTGATGGGGCCCAATAGCCTGCGTCTTTTAGATGAGATGCTTGCGAAGTATCCCCTGAAAGAGGGCGGACGTGTCATGGACCTGGGATGCGGAACTGGGCTGACCAGTATGTTCCTGGCAAAGGAAGCAAAGGTCAAAGTGTTTGCTACGGATCTGTGGATCGCGGCTGCACAGAATGCCGAAAGATTCAAAAAATGGGGGATCGATGATCAGGTGATCCCCATACATGCAGATGCGAATGTACTTCCCTATGCGGAAGGATATTTTGACGCTATCGTAAGTATCGATGCATACCACTATTTTGGCGCAAAGAAGGGAGTTTTCACAGAGAAGATACTGCCTTACCTGAAGAAGGGCGGAATATTCATGGCAGCGATGCCCGGCGTAAAAGAAGAGCCGGATGGCGAGGCGGCGGACCTTTTGCTGGAATGGATGGAAGGCAGCAAGGATGATTACGATACCTTCCACTGCAGGAAATGGTGGCTTGATCTTATCGGCAAAAGTGATGAATTTGAAGTGGTCCTGGATCTTGATCTGGACTGCTATGAGGAAGCATGGAACGACTGGTTCGTATCCGGCCATGAATATGGTGTAAAGGATAAAGCATATATGGACAGGGGGATGGAAAGATACCTGTCATTTATCGGATTGGTGATACAGAGAAAATAAGGAGACAGAAATGAATACAGAACAACAGACAGGATTTGATAAAGTAAAGGAAATGTGGGCGCAGCTGGCAATAAGCGCTTACGCAAAAGAAAAGATAGCAGGGACCGCGGTCATTATGGATGAGAGAGAACTCCTCCACCAATTGAAGGAGACCACGGATTCCAGGGATATGATCGAAAAACTGGGAAATCCGCCGCTGCAGGACGTGACAGAGATAAGGGAGATAATGCAGGCGGCAGTCCGCGGAGACTGCTTAACACCCTACCAGCTGGAGAGAGTGGAAAAGGTACTGGTGGTCGTGGAGCGGCTTAAACAGTATCTTGCCAGAGGAAAGCAGTATGAAAATCCGCTGGCCTATTATGATGAAAATCTGGATGAGCGCAGTGAACTCAGGGAAGAGATAGTCATGCAGATACGGAATGAAGCAGTGGATGACAGGGCTTCCAAATTGCTGTTTGATTTAAGGATGAAGATCACAGCTACAGAGGAAGCAATGAAACAGAAGGCGGACCAGCTTATTCGGAACAATAAGGATATCATGGCGGATACTTATCATACGCTGCGTAACGGAAGGATCTGCGTTCCGGTAAAAAAGGAATACCGTTTCAGGATACCGGGCAGCGTGATCGATAAGTCGGCCACCGGAAATACAGTCTTTATCGAGCCGGCAGCCATAGCAAAGATTTCTGAGGAACTGCAGCTCATACGGGTTGATGAGGAAAACGAGGTGTACAGGATACTGTATACCTTAAGCAGCCTCGTGGCTGATGCGCTTCCTGCAATGGAGGAAAATATGAGGATGATCGAAAAGCTGGACTTCATATTCTCCAAGGGAAAATTAAGTATTGACCTTGACTGTACTGCACCGGCGATCAATCTTGAGCGGCATATCATGTTAAAGGCGGCAAGACATCCGCTGATGGACCGTACGATAAATGTTCCCCTGGATTTTGAGATGGGAGAAAAAGAAAGAGGCATCGTGATCACAGGGCCGAATACCGGAGGAAAGACCGTCGCCATCAAAACGGTCATGATCAACTGCTATATGGCGCAGTGCGGTCTTCATGTCTGCTGCAGGGAAGCGGATATCTGCATGAACAGTAATTATCTTTCGGATATAGGTGACGGACAGGATCTTTCGGAGAACTTATCCACTTTTTCCGCCCATATCAAAAATGTGCTGGCTATATTAGCGGCAGCAGGTCCGGACAGCTTCATAATCATGGATGAGCTGGGATCCGGAACGGATCCTGCGGAAGGAATGGGTATTGCGGTTGCGATCCTGACAGAGCTGCTTAAAAGCGGAGCGAATTTCCTGGTCACTACGCATTATCCGGAGGTCAAGGAATTTGCGTCGAAGAATGAGAATATCGTAAACGCCAGAATGACCTTTGATAAGGAAACGCTGAAGCCTACTTACCGTATGGTGATAGGTGAAGCGGGAGAAAGCTGTGCCTTCTATATCGCCGAACGTCTCGGGATGCCGGGGCATATGCTGGAAACAGCAGCGAAAGCCGCATACGGTGAATCTGCGGCAAATGCTTTCAGTTTTGCGAAAGGGCAGGAACTGAAAAAGAACTCTGCACCAAAGATCACCAAAGTGAAAAAAACAAATGTCGGTTCAAAGCTGAATACGCTTTACAACATAGGCGACAGCGTGATGATGTATCCCGATAAGAAGATAGGTATTGTCTGTGAAACGGTGAATGACAAGGGAACCCTCCGGGTACAGGTGGCCGGCCGGAAGTTCTGGATCAATCATAAAAGGGTCAAGCTTCATGTTAAGGCAGAGGAACTGTATCCCGAAGATTATGATTTTTCCATCATCTTTGACAGTGTGGAAGAGCGCAAGATCCGTCATGACATGCAGCGCAAATACACAGAAGAAGTGATCGTGACGGATACCTCTACTTGCTAAACATCGGTATAAAATGGTACAATATCAGGGTATATGAGGGGGAAGCCTATGTTTATCAATAAGTTAAACCAGCTCTATAAGCCGAAAAGGATATTGTATTATCAGGAAGCGTCAAAGGAACAGATCGATGCTTTCTATCAGGGCGTAATACCGGAGAAGATCGCGATATATCAGGGTGCCTTTGGTACCTATGATCTTCCCGGTATTTTTTATGTTAAAGACCTGGCAAAAGAGGTAATAGGGATCGAATACAGAATGGAAGATGACAGGGTTGTCTATCCGTCTGAACTTTCTTCTGTTATCCTCGAGGGAGCCTTTTTCTATTCCGTTGAGATCGATGAGGGGATCAAAGTTGACAGGACGTTTATTGATGAGCTTTTTGCCGGGATCGCCCGGGATGATGATGCCCACAGAGTCTATACGGATCTGAAGATATTAGAGGAGCCTTCTCTGATATCGGTATTTACCGGTTATAAAAAGATCCGGATTCTTTATGAAGCAAAGGTTTACAGCGACAGAGCCGATTATATTATCCGGGATGATGCGGAGCATTTTGACAAGCAGTTTTTATACAAAGCTGCGTATGCGGATTTTATAACAGGGCATTATACCTGGAATCATCTGGTGGGCTTTTTGGAGATGCCCATGAATGCGGGGATCACGGATTATGCATTTGCACATTTCGATATCAAGCAGTTCCGCGTTATCAATGAAACCTTTGGCCACATAGCTGCCAATAAGGTTCTGTGCAATGTGGTCGATGCCATGAACAGGGCGGATTTTGTATATGCCAGCGCCAGGTGCCATAATGATAATTTTGCAATGATAATCAAGGACATGCCTGAAGATGAGATGGTCCGTACACTGGAGAAGTTTTTTGAAGGAATGTCCCGGCTGGAAGAGGATGAAAATTACAGGATCTACTATCGCTGCGGCGTTGTACCCATGCAGCGTTCCATGCTGTCGGGAAACCGTGTAGCCGACGCCGGTAAGATGGCGCAGGCGCTGGGAACCCACCGGGCCGGTACACAGATCACGGTATATACGGAACGGATGCATGATGATATTTCCTGGGGTAATTATATCAAGGGCTATGTGGAGACCGCCATCAAGGAAGATGAGTTCATGGTTTATTATCAGCCGAAATTTGATACCGGGACAGAAAAGATAAAGGGAGCGGAGGCACTGATACGCTGGAATTATAAAAAGCAGGAAATCCTGCCGCCGTCAAAATTCATTCCTTTCTTTGAAAGGGACGGTTCCATCGGCGAGATCGACGATGTGGTGCTGCGGAAAGTATGCCGGGCGCTTGCACGCTGGAAAGCGGAAGGAAAACCTCTGTATCCTGTTTCCGTGAACCTTTCAAGGGAGCGGCTCTATGAAGAAGATCTGATCACGCATCTGGTCCGGATCGTAGATGAGAGTGGTATTCCCCATGAGCTGATAGACTTTGAACTGACGGAAAGCGCGACATATGATAACACCGGTCATATGCTGGGGATCTTAGGGCAGCTCAGGGAAAAGGGATTTAAGATATCCATGGATGATTTCGGAACAGGGTATTCTTCATTGTCACTGCTGACCAGGATGCCTTTCGATACACTGAAGATCGATAAGAGCTTTGTGGATCCGGTAGCGACGCCGGATCAGAGATCAGAAGATATTCAGGTTCTGCGGCACATAATCACACTGGGAAAAGAACTTGGCTTTGTGACGCTGGCAGAAGGGGTCGCGAGCAAGGCGCAGGCGGACATGCTGGGTGCGATGGGCTGTGATGTGATACAGGGGTATTACTACAGCAAGCCTGTGCCTGAGACAGAGTACGAGAAGTTTTTAATATAGGCTATGTAGACAATTTCACTAAAAAAATCTTGCAAAATCCATAAATTTGCCTATAATACAACGTGTGTTTATTGGAACTGTAAACACACTGTTATCAGGAGGAGGGACAAGATTATGAAAAAAGCAAGATTTTTGGCACTGGCACTGGGAATCGGACTTTCACTGGCAGCCTGCGAAGGCAAGGAACCCGATACCAAGCCGGAAACTAATGTTGACGAAGAGGAAATTGAAGAAGAGGCTGAAGAAGAAGTTGTGGATCCTGTGGTGAAATATCCCGCAAACATCGATCCTTCAATGATCCATCCCGGATCTTTGAACAGCGATGAGGATACTTCCGACCGCTGGTATCCTAATGGAGATACTTCTTCGGAGCTGACCTTCACTCTTACCCAGACATCCAAGCGTGATGATTGCGTAGGCCTGGCATTCTGCCAGTACAAGGTTCTGGATGGGAAGGATGACGATCTGATCGATATGCCTCTGCGTGACGGCGGCAATGGTCATGCCATCACCGGTGAGTTTACCTTCATGAAGGATAAGAGCGTAACCTATGATTACGACTTTACCTTCCAGGATAATTTTACCTGCTACGATTTCAAGACCGGTACCGTATGGAAGAGATGCCATCCGGATTTCGGCTGCAAGGACCAGCAGTGGTACAATGATGCATTTGCAGGCCTGGTAGCATACCGCGATCTTTCCGGCAGCAAGTACCAGCAGATCGTTATGAACGAGGACGGAACCTTCGTGGAATCCGTTACCGGCATGGACGATATGAAGGGACGCTGGGAAGTGCAGGCAGCCAACGTGCTGATGCTTATATACGATAATGCAGAGGATGCAGGTATCCAGGTAGTGGATGCAGGCTCACTCCTTGAGGACGGCGGTGAGAGCGGAAGCGAAACTACCTACAGCAACAGCTGGCAGCAGGAGTTCACCATCACTGCAGACGGCAAGGTTACTGAATTCGGTCTGTTCCCTGTATATGATGATGATATGAACCTTACAGGTTATAAGCCTGCATTTGAGCTTACCACAAAGGCAAACCTGGAAGCACTTCAGAAGGAAAAGGAAGAGGCTATAGCAGCATCCCTTGCAGCAGGAAGCCCTTATCCGAATCCTGAGGTAGACAACATCATGGATATAACCCTGGACGGCGTAAACCTTGACCAGGATCCTGATTACGTAATAGAAAACATCGAATGGGATGATAAAGAGGCTGATAATTACAGGGATAAAGTTTCGAAGCTTTTGAAGAGTGAAGATGCGAAAGGCTGTGTATTTGAGCTTCATGGACAATTTGTGAGCGGCGGTTTCAAGTTCTTTACTGCTGACGGCGCACATTCCATGATGGGTATGACCTGGATAGCAGGCGGCGGAGACAAGCCTGAGAATGACAGGGATCTTATCATTAAGGGCGTTCTCTGGCAGTATGGGACAAACTGGTATGTATTCTACGATCTGGATCATGTGACCTACGTAGACTGATGTTTTAAAAGAATAACAGACTGTCTTTAAACAGCAGAAAGAGGTGCGGAGCGATATGCCCCGCATCTTTTTTGTTTTTGCCGGAGTCCAATATAACACCCTCATTATTGAACGGGGTCTGTTAATATATGTACTATAAAGAGAAAGAAAACAGCTGCCGTCATATCATTAGCGGCAGTCCAAAGGAGCCTTACAGAAGGGAAGGAGGCCGGCTATGACAGTACAGGAAGCAAGAAGTACAGCAGTAGAGTTTGACATGAAACAGGTGCATACGGAAGAAGAAGAGTTTCTTTTTACAGAGGCAATGCGTTTTCTGATAGAGGAAGAGAAGGATCCCCGGGATATGATGTGGCTGGGCGGCTATTATTATGAGCAGAAGCACTTCGATCTGGCACTTAAGTATTATGAGATGGCGAGATCCTGCGATTATGACTATGCATATGAGTGCCTTGGCTATATCTGGTACTATGGGCGCACCGGCGAGAAGGATTATAAGAAAGCCTTTGAATGTTTCTCACGTATGATGGAAAAGGGCAATCCGCAGGCTGCCTATAAGGTGGCGGATATGTACAAGAATGGATATTATGTGGAGAAGGATTACCGGAAATATGTGGAAATAATTGAGGATCTGTATGATAACAAGGTGACGACCTTCCGAAGCCTGGGCGATCCCTTTCCGGAGATTTCCACCAGACTGGCGGGGATACGCAGGAAACAGGGAGATATCGGATCGGCGGTAGAGCTGCTGGTGATCGCAAAGGATTTCCTGGCGCGCCGCATCAGCGTTAATCCCTTCTTTGGGAATCTGAACATCATGAAGTGGCTGATCGACGATCTGTATGAGATGGCGGAGTTCGATTATGAGGAATTTGACTTCTTCGACCTGTACTACCTGCTGAAGAGCCCGCATACGATCAAGTTCGACTACGGTGATGCGCAGTACCTGATAGAGACGGAAGAGGAAGACGGAATGTGCGCGGTACATTTTGACGGAAAATGGTACAGGGACCGAGACGAGTTTTTCCTGAAGGCAGTGCTGGGGGAGAAGAAAGCAACAGAGGTATATGATGATATATACGGATTGGAGGTGCTGAAATGAACGGGATGATATGGACGGCAAGTGTAAGACAGGATAAATATGTGGAGCTGGTAAAGGAGCGTGACCGGCTTCGAAAGGAAGCTTTCCAGTACAGACAGGAGTACATCCGCGTCTTCGGGGAGCAGATCCTTAAGGTATTCGAGAAAAAGATAGAGTGCATCCGTAAGAAAAAGATGATCGCATACTGCCAGGCTGCCATTAACCGTGGGGAAACCATCGATCAGACCGCGCTGCAGGCATATCTGGCAAAGGAGATGAGGGAATATCAAAAGCAGCTGAAAGAGATGGTGAAGGAGAATGAGGACGCGCAGTTAAAAGGCGAAGTGACTCAGGCGGAGCTGATGAAGATCAAGAAGATCTACCATAAGATAGCAAAGCGCATACATCCGGATATCTTCCCGCATACGCAGGAGGAGCCGGTATTGACGGAATTGTGGATCCGGACAAGCGCGGCATATGCCTGTAATGACCTGGAGACATTGATCCAGTGTGAGATGCTGGTAAACAGGGCTCTGGATGATATGGGGATAGGTGCGGAGCTTATCGACATCCCCGACATCGAGGAGAAGATCGGTTCGCTTGAGGCAGAGATACTGAAGATACGGGAGACAGATCCGTACCAGTATAAATATCTGCTGGAGGATGAGGAAGCAGTGGCGGAGAAAAAGGACAGCCTGGATGAAGAACTGAAGTCCTATGAAGAATATGACGAGCAGCTGGAGGCTCTGCTTGCGGAAGTGATGGGAAACGGAGGTGTGATAGCATGGCGAATGAATTAAGCAAGGCACAGAGCGGCGTGGTGGCACTGGTTGACAGCCGCGAGATCGGTGATGTGCTTAAGCCGCTGATCAAAGAAATACACCTTTTTGACTCATATATCGCCGGCACAACACATTTGAAGGAGCCGGAGGTACTGGATACCGTGAAGGCCGGAGATATGCTTAATCTTAAGCGTGAGGATAATAAATTCGATGATAAGGCGATCCTGGTACTCAACGATGCCGGGAAGAAACTGGGTTATGTACCGGAGAAAGATAATATAGTTTTTGCCCGCCTGATGGATGCCGGAAAGCTCCTGAAGGCCAAAGTGACGGATGTGGAGATGAAAGGTGATTTCCATATGATAAGGATAGGGATATATCTTGTGGACTTTTGACCGGAACGGTTGTATAAACTGCATAAAACCAGTATAATCATAAGATGCATGATCACAGAGAAAGTGCGGAAAACGAAGGAACGGTGTTTCAATAAACCCGAAGGCGGATAGTATATGAAAAAGGTTGAATCTCCCAACGGAAAATTAGAATTCCGGTTTTGCGTGGAAGTAAACGAAGGTTACAACAGGACCACCAGATCCGTATATAAGAATGAATCGGATGAATACTATCTGGTCGAGTCGGAAGAATACCATATCGGATCCGCATATGATTATGTTGATGTATATTATGTTCTGGAAAAGAGCGAAGCGGAATATTTTGAAAAATTAGCTTCAGACAGGGAAAGAAGAAAAAAAGAAGAGGAGCTGGAACGTGAAAGGATTGCGCGTGAAGATCAGGAACGGATGCTGACATCCGGAGGCGACAGATATTTTTATAAGAAAAAGAAAAGTGATACCGTCTGGTGGCTGAAAGAGAGCGGAGGAGATCATAAGTTTTCTTTTGATAAAGAAACAGTATACGATCTGATGAGAGATTATCCGGATAATCTTACTTCCGAACAGAAAGAGATATTTGATAAAGAAAACCCGTTTTGGGCAAAGCGCCTTCAAAAGAAAGAATAGAGGAAAGCAATAAGGGGAGACAGATATTGTGAAAAAGTTTAACGGATTGAAAAAGGCAGTAATGATGATGGTGGCGGCCGGGATGTTATGCGCCTGCGGGAGCAGTTCGCAGCCGGAATCCCGTGGCAGCGTGGAAGAGAGACCGGAGCCTTCAGTTGCGGCAGAACCGACAGCAGCCGCTGAACCGAATACAGGCACAGAACCGGAGAAAGAGCGCGTTACCGGGAGTATCGTGACTACAGAAGTGGAGAGCGTCCAGGTACGCTATTATAACGGATATAATATTGCCACCGGTGATGTGATCAGTGACACGATCCCCTGCCATACGGTGCTTGCTACCGGAGATGAGCTGGCAAAAATGTCAGAGATACTGCCGGATCTGCAGGCGATCAGGGCAAATCCCGGATCGGAAGAATACAGTCATCTCATGTATGATTTTCTTAAGGATGAATATGAGCTGATAATCAATGGTGATCTGGTGCTGGAAATAGGCAGAGAGTATGGTTATACCGTATCCGGCGGTGACACGTTCAGGGTGCCGTCAGAATTATATGAGATCGTAGAGAGTATCGCAGAAGAATATAATAATAACAATGTATATTCAACTCTGGATACAGACCGGCTCACCATTACCAGTATGAAAGGAAAAGAGATGGAGATCACCGATCAGGATCAGCTGGATGATCTCCTGTCGATCATATATTATCCGATCAATGCTGATGATGACAGCTTTTCAAGTGAAAAGGTGGCATATGTTATCGATCTGCACAACGGGGATCAGCTGGATATATTCTTTGCAAGTGTGCTTGGAAAGTTCAGGTATGCAGACGGCAGCTATCAGTATGTGTATATGGGGGAGATGGAAGATTATCTGAATAAGGTATTTGCGGATTAAAAAATCATAACAGAAAAATCACAATTTTTTTCTTGACAAATTACATTTGATAAAATATAATATGGTCAAACGTTAAAACGATAAACAGCCAAAGGAGGGTGTGACCATGAATTTTTATGAACTTAGTGTTACTGCAGCGACGGGCGAAGAGATATCAATGAAGGATTATGAAGGAAAAGTTGTGATGATCGTGAATACGGCAACAGGCTGCGGGTTTACACCGCATTACAAAGACATTGAAGAGATGTATGAAAAGTATCATGACAGAGGTTTCGAGGTGATCGATGTACCCTGCAACCAGTTTGCAGGCCAGACGCCGGGAACAGATGAAGAGATCCATGAGTTCTGCCAGTTAAAGTATAAAACACAGTTTCCCCAGATGAAGAAATCGGATGTGAACGGTGAGACCGCTATACCGCTGTTTAAGTACTTAAAGGAGCAGAAAGGCTTTGAAGGATTCGGAAAGGGAGCGGTTGCACTTGCAATGAGCGCTATGCTTAAAAAGATCGATAAGGATTACAAGAACAATCCGGAGATCAAGTGGAACTTTACAAAGTTTGTGGTAGATCGCAGCGGTAATGTGGTTGCCAGATTTGAACCTTCCGTAAAGATGGAAGAAGTAGATAAGTTTGTAGAAGGCTTACTGTAAGATTTATAAGGATAAGGGAGACGGACTATGGCACAGGAGTACGAACAGCTTTTACTGAAAAATCAATTATGCTTTCCCATGTATGCCTGTGGGAGAAAGATTGTTGCGGCATATACGCCTTATCTGAAGCCTTTGGGGCTTACCTATACACAGTATGTCGTGTTTATGGTTCTGTGGGAAAAAGAGTGTGTGAATGTCGGACAGCTGGGCTCCATACTTCACTTGGATGCAGGGACCCTTACCCCTTTGCTTAAGCATCTTGAGAAAGACGGTTATATCACCAGAGCCCGTTCAAAAGAGGATGAAAGAGTTACCAATATCTGCATCACAAAGAAAGGGAACGCGCTGAAAGCGAAGTGTAAGGATATACCGCTTAAACTTGCCGCAGCCGGATCCGCGCTTTCCGAAAAAGAAGCTAAGGAATTATACAGGCTCCTGTATAAGTATTTGGAAGATTAAAGGATTATATGAGCCGGGTTATTGTATTTACGGAGGTTGGCTATGCAGTACAGGAAAGATAAAAACGGAAATGATCTTTCGGTTCTGGGATACGGCTGCATGCGTTTTACTAAAAAAGGAAACCAGATAGATATCGATAAAGCCGAGAAGGAGATAATGGCGGCGTATCATGCCGGAGTGAACTATTATGATACCGCCTATATCTATCCGGGCAGTGAGGCTGCACTGGGTGAGATATTAGAGCGCAACGGCATCAGGGATAAAGTAAATATCGCGACCAAACTTCCGCAATATCTTATAAAGGATGGAAAGGGGATAGATAAGTACTTTAATGAGGAACTGTCCCGTCTGCGCACGGATCATATTGATTATTATCTGATGCATCATCTTACGGATGTTGATATGTGGGAGAAGCTTAAAGCTGTCGGGATACTGGACTGGATCAGTGAAAAGAAAAAAACGGGGCAGATAAGGAATATCGGATTCTCCTATCACGGAAACACGGACAATTTCATTACTATCCTGAATGATTACGACTGGGACTTCTGCCAGGTGCAGTATAATTATCTTGACGAGGTGACGCAGGCAGGTGTGAAGGGAGTAAAAGCAGCAGCGGCAAAGGGAATCCCCGTTGTGATAATGGAGCCGCTTCGCGGTGGGAAGCTGGTTAATATGCTGCCGGTACAGGCAAGAAGAATATTTGCTGAAGACGGGCATGGATGGTCGCCGGCAGAATGGGCATTCAGATGGTTGTATAACCAGCCGGAGGTGACGGTTGTTCTTTCGGGTATGAATTCTCCCGAAATGGTTGAAGAGAATGTAAGGACTGCAAGCGATATGCGCAGCGGAGCGCTTACGGAAAAAGACCTTGAGCTGCTTGAACGGGTGAAGAAGGCCATTAGGGAAAATGAAAAGGTAGGATGTACGGGCTGCCGATATTGTATGCCGTGTCCTAAGGGCGTTGATATTCCCGGTACTTTTGCCTGCTATAATATGATGTATATCGAAAACAAACGGGAGGGGCGTTTCCAGTTTGCCCAGACCGTCGGGCTGACTAAGGAACCTGCATTCGCAAGCCAGTGTGTGGGCTGCGGAAAGTGTGAACAGCATTGTCCCCAGTCGATCCCTATCCGTGAGAAGCTTAAAGAAGCGGATAAGGCGCTGAGACCATTGCCGTATAAGCTGGGTATTGATATTGCAAGGAAATATATGTTCCGCGCAAGGAAGGAAAAATAGGAGTGCACAGGTATTTATGGATAAAGATTTTGATATCCAATCATATATGACACACGGCGTTGAGAGAGTGATCTCCGATGCAGTCAGAGCGACGATAAGGAATCCTAAGGAGAGCGCTTATTTGGCGAGGTTTGCCCTTGCCGGCAAGGCGGCCTCTAAAAAGAGAAGAAAAGCAGAGGAGGCAGGTGAGCATATCCCGCCTTTTCTGATAGCCAGTATCACCAGCCGCTGTAATCTTCACTGCGCGGGATGTTATTCGAGATGTAATCATGCGACAGTTGATGAAGAACCCGTGCGGCAGCTTACGGATGAAGAATGGTCGGCTGTATTTGATGAAGCGGATCAGCTTGGGATCAGCTTTATTCTTCTTGCCGGAGGAGAACCGTTACTGAGGCATAAGGTCATCGAAGCTGCGGGGAGAAAACAGGATATTCTGTTTCCGGTATTTACGAACGGAACCTTTATGAATGAAAGGTATTTTGAACTCTTTGATAAATGCCGTAATATCATTCCTGTCATGAGTATCGAGGGTAACAGGGAAATAACCGATGACAGAAGAGGAGAAGGCGTCTACGACAAGCTTATGACAAACATGGATGAGCTTGAAAGGCGTGGGCTTATCTTTGGCACATCGGTTACCGTTACAACGGACAATTATGCAGAAGTATGCTCGGAGGACTTTATCGGCATGCTGTCGGATAAAGGCTGCAAAGCCGTGATCTTTGTGGAATTTGTTCCCGTAACGGAGGACAGTGTTTCTCTGGCACCCGGGGAAGAGGAAAGAGAGTTTCTGAAAAGCAGTATTACCAGGCTTCGGGAAGAACACCCGGAGATGGTTTTTGTATCTTTCCCCGGAGATGAAAAGAGCTCCGGCGGCTGTATCGCGGCGGGACGCGGATTTTTCCATATCAATTCCCATGGCGGTGCGGAACCCTGTCCCTTCTCACCATATTCTGATATCAATGTCAGGGATACCTCCCTTAAGGAGGCTCTGGCTTCTAAGCTGTTTAAGTCTATCATTGATGGCGGACTTCTTCAGGACGATCATAACGGAGGCTGTGTTCTCTTTGAAAAAAGAGACCGGGTTGTTGAACTTTCAAAATATCGGTGAAACGCAGCCGGGGGTTATGCCTGTTTTATATGAATACTCAGGCAGCTTGTCCGGCTGCCTTTTTTATGCTATTGTAACGGGAGACAGGAGGGCCGGTCTATGATCAGGAAAAAAGAGTATACGCATGTATCGGGAACGGATGGTTTGGAGCTTTCCGTGCTTCGCATCGAACCCGACAGTGCGGCAGATGTATGCGGCATAGTGCAGCTGGTGCACGGCATGTGCGAGCATAAGGAACGCTATGCGGATTTTATGACTTATCTTGCAAAAAAAGGATATATCTGTGTTATCCATGATAACCGCGGGCATGGAAAGAGCATAAAGGCCGATGAAGATCTGGGTTATATGTATGAAGGCGGTTATGAAGCACTGATCGAAGATGTTCATGAGCTTACTCTTGAAATAAAACAATACGCAAAAGAAATCTGTCCGGATAAGGAACTGCCGTACATCCTTTTAGGGCACAGCATGGGATCCCTCATCGTGCGCTGCTATATAAGGAAGTATGATGCGGATATAGACAGGCTCTGTATCCTGGGCTGTCCTTCGCAGCTTAGCGGTATGAGACCGGGACTTGCTGTAGCAGAGGCGCTGGGTGTGATACAGGGTGAAAAGGCTAAATCTTCCATCATGGACGGTATAGTATTCGGAGCCGTTGATATAAAGCGTTTTGATGATGAAGGTATAGAGAACGCATGGCTGAATACAGACAGAGAGTCGGTTGAAAAATATAATGCCGATCCGCTTTGCGGTTTTACTTTTACATTAAACGGTTATGCCAATCTGATAAAGCTTTCCATGCTGACCTATAAAAAGGACGGCTTCACTATGAACAATAAAGAGCTGCCGATCCGCTTCTTTTCCGGAGCTGATGATGTTTTCGGAGTTTCCCGGAAGGATATAGCAAAGGCCATGAGGCTGCTTAAGCATGCAGGATATGCAAACGTCCGCGGACACATCTATCCCGGCATGCGCCATGAGATATTGAATGAGCCTAAAAAGAAATATGTTTACAGGGATATACTGAAATTTATACGGGGAGAAGAATGATATGGGCAGATACGTAATGGCGTTTGATGCAGGCACAACTTCGGAAAGAGCGATCATATTTGACAAGACCGGCAGCATAGTCAGCGTTGCACAGAAGGAGATAAAGCAGTACTATCCGCAGGCGGGCTGGGTGGAACATGATCCTATGGAAATATGGTCTGCGCAGCTGGGTGTGGCTGTCGAAGCTATGTCGAAGGCAGGGCTTACCGCAGAAGATATAGACGCCATAGGTATCACAAACCAGCGCGAGACTACCATAGTATGGGACAGGGAAACAGGGCTTCCCGTATATAATGCGATAGTATGGCAGTGCCGCAGGACAACAGCCATCTGTGAAAAACTGGCCGATCATAAAAATATGATCAGGCTTAAAACCGGTTTGGTCATCGATCCTTATTTTTCCGCAACCAAATTAAAGTGGATACTGGATAATGTTGAAGGTGTCGCAGATAAAGCGAAGGAAGGAAAGCTGCTCTTTGGCACGGTTGAGAGCTGGCTGATATGGAAGCTTACCAAAGGCAGGGTGCATGTGACCGACTGCAGCAATGCATCACGTACCATGCTTTATAACATCCATGAATGCAGATGGGATGATGAGATCTGTGAACTCCTGGGCATACCTATGGAGATGCTGCCGGAGGTGGTATCGAACAGCGAGATATACGGAGAATCCGATCCGGGATTTATGGGCGGGCCCATAAAGATAGCTGGAGCTGCAGGCGACCAGCAGGCTGCACTGTTTGGCCAGAAGTGTTTTAAAGCCGGAGATATAAAGAATACTTACGGTACGGGCTGCTTCCTTCTTATGAATACCGGCAGCGAAGCTATCACTTCGCGGAACGGTCTGGTAACTACTATAGGCTGGAAGATAGGCGAAAGAGTGACTTACGCCCTTGAAGGTTCCGTATTTATGGGAGGTGCCGTGATCCAGTGGCTCAGGGATGAGCTGGGGATCATCAGTAAGGCTTCGGAAACAGAAGAACTTGCAAAGAAAGTAGAAGATACCAACGGATGCTATATAGTGCCGGCCTTTACGGGGCTTGGCGCACCATACTGGAAACCGGAGGCAAAGGGTCTCATCACAGGTTTAAGCCGCGGCGTTGGGAAATATCATATAATACGCGCCGCATTGGATGCCATCACTTATCAGGTGAATGATATAGTGAATGCAATGATACAGGATTCAGGTGACAGACCCGGATCCTTAAAAGTCGATGGCGGCGCCAGCAGCAATAACTATCTGATGCAGACCCAGGCAGATATAAGCGATATACAGGTGGTCCGTCCCGAGTGTGTGGAGACCACTGCGCTGGGAGCTGCATATCTGGCAGGTCTTGCCAGCGGTTTCTGGAAAGACGAAGCTGATATAGTAAGCAGCAGCGCAAGTTATGATTCATTTACGCCGGCCATAAGCGCACAGGAGCGTGAAGCGCGCATCAGCGGCTGGAAGAAGGCAGTAGGGCTTTTATTGTAGCGTTAAAAGCGCCTGCGAACCTTTTGTGCAGGTCTTCATCATATAGGGGCATATCATTTTCCAGCCAGCGGTAGATAAGACCTTCCAGGGCGCATTCATAAAAGCTGCAGATGAAGAGCATATCGTTATCCGATACCTTCTTTCCTTCGACAGCTTTATATACATATTCCGAAACAAAGTCGTGACTCAGTCTGTGGATGTAAGAGCTTATAGTATCCCTCTGTTTTGACTGATAAACATGCATTACGGCTTTCTTGTTAGCGCTTATAAAGGCGACACGCTTTTCATAATCCGTAAGCATGTCTTCGCCTTCCCCTTCTTTTTTCATGGCGGTGTTTGCATTTTCCAGCAGTGCATCCAGTACCGCATAGATATCGGTATAGTGATAATAAAAGGTGTTGCGGTTTATCCCGCATTCTTCGCAGATATCCTTTACGCTTATCTTATCAAGGTTTTTCTCTTCCAGCAGTTTCATTGCTGCATCCAGGATCTTTTCTTCAGTTTCGTTATTCATCATCAGGCCTCCTCATACAGCTTCATAATATTACTTACATTTTCCAGCAGATGCGGCTTGAGTTCACTGATGGGAACAGGTACGCCGTCGGTTATGGAGCCGTAGCTTGCGGAGCCTATCAGTTCAAAGATAAGATAGAGCATTATCTCCGGATCACGGTATTTTACTTTTGAACGGCCCAGCGCTTCATCCACCAGTGCATAGAAGGGTGTGGGGGTATCATTGATCTGCAGTTCGCCGAACTTAAACATTCCGAAACTAAGGTTTTTTACCAGAAAACGCGTGAGTATCTTATCGGCGGCAAGTATATCTATGGTAGTGGAGCAGAGCTTCAGTACCATTTTCTCAAAGCTCATCTTATTATTGATCTTACTTTCTTCCCAGGCTTTCATGAATACCTGTTCTGCTTTGTGCATGGTGATCATGGCGCGCAGATCGTATTTATCTTTAAAGTACAGATAAAAAGTTCCCTTCGCTACTTTTGCTTTTTCCGCGATATCCGCAATGGATGTATTGGAAAAGCCGCGCTCCGTAAACAGCTCAAAAGCTGCATTCATAAGGCTGTTTTTCTTGATCAGCTTTTTTAATGTGTTCTTTTCTTTTTCCATAATGCTCCTTTCCCGATTCGAACACTTTTTAAAAAGTGTCTATTGACCGTTGGTCATTTTTGAATTATCTTTAGCCTATCACAAAAATGACTTTTGGTCAAGATTCAGAAGGGAGGTTAATGATGAATAAATTATCAAAAGGTATTGTAAAAGGAAGATACCTGATATTGATACTGGCAGTTATACTTATGCTGCCTTCGGCATTTCTGTATTTTAAGACCAAGGTAAACTACGATATGCTCAGCTATCTTCCTAAGGAGATCGACACCATGAAGGGACAGGATATCATGGTGGAGGATTTCGGAATGGGAGCGTTCTCCATGGTAATAGTTGAGGGCATGCCGGATAAAGACGTGGCCGCACTTAAGGAAAAGCTTTCGAAAGTGGATCACGTAAAGGATGTGGTATGGCAGGACAGCCTGATGGATCTTTCGATCCCCACAGAGATACTTCCGGACGAGCTGAATGACATCTTTAATAAAGGAGATGCAACGATGCTCTTCGTACTGTTTGATGACACCTCAAGTTCCGATCCGGTGATAGCAGCTATCAGACAGATGAGAAAGATCTGTAATGAGCAGTGCTTCATATCCGGAATGTCAGGCGTGCTGGTGGATACACAGGATCTGGCTGATTCCGAAACACCTATATATGTAGGCATTGCGGTTATCTGTTCGGTGATAGTGCTTTCGCTGGCTATGGATTCCTTCCTGGTACCTTTTCTTTTCCTGGCAAGCATAGGAATGGCCATCATCTACAACATGGGAAGCAATTATTTCCTTGGACAGGTTTCCTACGTTACAAAAGCTCTGGCAGCGGTACTGCAGCTGGGCGTTACAATGGATTACTCCATTTTCCTCTGGCACAGTTATGAAGAACAGAAACAGGTATGCACCGATAATAAAGATGCAATGGCAAAAGCGATCTCCGCTACCTTCACATCGGTTCTTGGTTCTTCGATAACTACAATTGCAGGTTTCGTGGCATTGTGTTTCATGAGCTTTACACTGGGACTTGATCTGGGCGTGGTAATGTCCAAGGGCGTTCTGATAGGAGTTATCTGTTGCGTGACAGTTCTTCCTTCCATGGTACTTATCTTTGATAAGGCCCTGGAGAAGACAAAGCACAGACCGCTGATACCTGATCTGAAAGGCCTGGGAGCATTTGTTATCAAGCATTACAGGGTATTGCTGGCAGCTTACCTGATAATACTGATACCTTCGATATACGGAAACAAAAATGTGGGAGTGTACTATAATCTGGACTCTACGCTGCCCAGGGATCTGCCAAGCATAGTGGCAAACGGAAAGCTTTCGGATGAGTTCAATATGAGTACGACACATATGCTGATGCTTTCGGCAGACATGCCTGAAAAGGAAGTCAGATCCCTTGCCTCCGAGATAAAGAAGATGGACGGCGTTAAGTATGCACTGGGATTCAGTACGATAAAAGGTGCGGGCATTCCCGAAGAGATCATTCCCGATAAGCTCAAGTCTTCCTTCAAGAATGAGAACTGGCAGATATTGCTTATAGGTTCCGAATTTGAAGTGGCATCCACGGAATCCGGAAAGCAGTGCGATCAGATAGCAGCGCTTGCAAAGAGATACGATAAGACTTCGATGCTTGTAGGCGAGGCGCCCGGAACGGAAGATCTGATAAAGACAACCGACAGCGATTTTACAAAAGTAAGTTCCGCATCCATCGGTATAGTATTTGCAATCATTTTCCTGGTTTTCAGATCCGTATCCATACCGGCGATACTGGTGGCAGTTATAGAGGGCGGCATATTCTTCAATATGTGCATACCTTATTATACAGGAACGAGTATCCCCTTTGTTGCAAGCATAGTAATAGGTACCATACAGCTGGGATCCACCGTTGATTATGCGATCCTGATGACTACCAGATATTTAAAGGAACGCAGATCCGGCCTTGATAAGCATGATGCGATAACCGTTGCGGTACAGACTTCCGCAAAGTCAATACTGGTAAGCGCCCTGTCCTTCTTTGCGGCAACCTTTGGCGTGGGCCTGTATTCAAAGATAGATATGATAAGTTCTCTGTGCATACTGATGGCAAGAGGCGCGATAGTAAGTATGGTCTGCGTGATCTTCGTACTGCCCAGCTTTCTTATGATCTTTGATAAGCTGATACTGGCAACAACGATGGGTGATCACAAAGATAAAAAGAAACAGATATTTAAAGAAACCGTTCACTGTTGAGAAACACTGTCATCCTGAGCGGAACAGGTGTCATCCTGAGCGAAGCGAAGGATCTTTTCAAAAAGTATAGGAGGAAAAAACCATGAAGAATAAAAAAGTTATGACTCAATTGATAAGCACGGTAACCATAGCATCAATGCTGGGTGGCTGTGCAGCAGCGGATAACGCTGATATTACGGCACATGCAGAGGATGATGACGACATCCTTATCGAAGCAATGGAGCAGGTGATCCCTTCACATTCAAGCTCTGCCGGAAAAACCGAGACGGTTTATGTGCTGATGAATGCCGACGGTGAGCAGTCATCTGTGATAGTTTCCGATCAGCTTAAGAATAAAGACGGCAGTGCGGAAGTGACCGATTCCACAGAGCTTAAGGATATCGTAAACGTAAAGGGCTACGGCAATTATACGGAGAATGCAGACGGTACCATAACCTGGGAAGCAGACGGATCTGATGTATTCTATCAGGGCAGCACGGATAAGGAGCTTCCTTTATCGGTAAACATTTCTTATGAATTGGACGGCGAACCGGTGAGCGCAGAGCAGATCGCGGGAGCCAGCGGACATGTGAGTATCATACTTGATTATGAAAATAAACTCAGGGAGAATATAGAAGTTGACGGCAATGATTATGAAGTATATGTGCCTTTCATGGTAGTGAGCGGTATGATGCTTCCTGATGACCACTTCAGCAATGTGGAAGTGGAAAATGCAAAGCTGATAAATGACGGAAACGAGCAGATAGTTGTCGGCATCGCTTATCCGGGACTTAAGGAAAGCCTTGACTGGGACAATGTGATAGAGCGTACCGAAAATGAAGAAACAAGACAGACGCTTGAGGATATGGATTTCCCTGATCATATAAGGATAGATGCAGATACCACGGATTTCGAACTGGGCATGACCCTGACACTCGCGGGCTGTGATGTATTCAGCCAGCTGGGTGCGGGCGAAGGTATTGATCTGAGCGAAGTACAGGGAAAGATGGATGAATTAAGCGACGGATCCAAGCAGCTGGTGGACGGCACAAGCGCATTAAAGGACGGTACCGCCGCATTAAAAGACGGTACGGCAGAATTGTATGACGGTACAAAGCAGTTATACGATGGTGCCGGACAGCTCTCTGACGGAACCGGAAAGCTTAAGGACGGTGCGGGAACCTTAAGTGACGGAACCACGAAGCTCTATGAAGGCACCGGAGAACTAAAGGACGGTACCGCAAAGCTTTATGACGGCGCAGGTACTTTGAATGATGGAACATCAGCTTTATATAGCGGTGCGGCAAGTCTTTGCGACGGCATAAAGGAATATACCGCAGGCGTTGCAAAAGTTTATGACGGTGCCGTTAAACTGAGCGAAGGCGCAAAGAGCGCAAAAGAAGGCGCGGATAAACTGCAGGCAGGTATTACTGAAAACAATCTTGTAGAAAACGCATACGCCCTTGCAAACGGAGCATCCGATCTCAGCGAAGGTATAAGCAGACTCAGCGAAGGTATGAATGCACAGCTTACGGAGAGCATGCAGCAGATGAGCAGCGCGGTACAGCTGCTGGATGGCGCAGTAACATGGATGAACAGCCTTATGAGCGCGATAGACCAGAACGGCGCAGTACCTGCCGAATATCTTGCAATACCCGAAGCTCTTGCAGCAAATACGGATAGTCTTAAAGCAATCTGCGGTTATTCGGCAGAGGATTGCAGGGATGCCCTGGCAGCATACAACAGCGCACATTACGCAGCTGTATCCGGTGCGGCCGATGCAGCAGCACTGGCAGCAGCACAGTCAAAAGCAGCAACGATCATCGGTATCATGAGCGGTGAATCTGCGATATATTCACAGATGACAGGGAGCATGCAGCAGCTGGGCAGCGGTTTATCGGATGGCATCGGACAGTTAAAGAACGGCGCCGATCAGCTGAGCAGCGGAAATGCGGCAATGGCAGGCGGACTTGAGAGCATAAGCGACGGTATCAGTGCTCTGGATGCAGGGCTGGCAAGTCTTTCCGAAGGAGCAGACAGCCTTCAGGCAGGAACGGGGGAACTTGCAGGCAATAATGATAAACTCAACAACGGGGCATCCGGGGTAAAAGACGGTGCGCAGAAATTAAACAGCGGTGCAGCGGATCTTAAGAACGGTATAAAGTCCCTGAATGACGGTGCTGCCACATTATATGACGGTGCCGGTGCACTGAATAACGGTGTCTCCGATCTGCTGAACGGAGTGGTCGAGCTTGATAACGGTGCAAAGAGCCTGGATGACGGAGTGGGACAGTTATACACCGGCGTCGGAAAACTGAATGACGGTGCTGTTACGCTTGATAACGGCGCAAAGGAACTTATGGATGGTATGGTAAGATTTGATGAGGAAGGCATCAGCAGGATATCACAGCTTCTTGGAGATGATGCAGCAGATACAATAAACCGTATCAAAGCCATAAGGCGAGCAGGTGAAGCATACACCAGTTTCACCGGTGCATATGCGGATGATGACAGCAGCAACAGCGTGCGCTTTATCTTCAGGACCGGTTCTGTAAAATAAAGATATAGAAATCTATACAGGAATATGAGCATAAGGGTCGGGGCTTCCCCGATCCTTTTTGCATATAAAAGGCCGGCATTGCTTGCATTAATAAATGGGATTATTGTAGAATAAAAAGGCAGGTGTTAAGCTTCTTTACGGCCGTACAATATTACTGAAACAGTGAATACGTTGTTTTCCGGAGTGAAAGAGCAGGCACCGCTGTATTTATCGCTGATGCTCTTTATTGAGCTTATACCGATGCCGTCCCCTGCATGCTTGGTAGATCGGAAACTGCCGTTATCATCACGTGAGATATTACCGCAGCTGTTTTTTACTATCAGAGAAAGACAATGTGCTCCGCCGGGTGTATCCGAATACGTGGCGATAAGATCGATAAAACGATCCTTCTCCACTTCCCTGCAGGCATCAGTGGCGTTCTCCAATATATTACCGAATAAGACGACAAGGTCTTTTTTATCGGCAAATACATCATTAGGGATATCGGCTTTGACGGAAAATGTTATGTTGTTCTGAAGGGCTGCTTCCGAATACAGTGCCAGTACGATATTAACCGTTTCGTTTTGACAGTGTATTAGCGGCTGATCGAGCATATTATGTTTGGTGTAGGTTGATATCATGTCGTCGAGAGCGGAAATATCGCCGCTGTCTCTGATCTGTTTTAAAAGTGCCACATGATGGCGTATATCATGCCGTGTACGGCGCATGTTTTCAAGACGTTCGTTCAGGCTCTCGTAACGGAGACGCTGTATTGAAAGAGTATGGTTCTCCTTCTGAAGTGCGGCATTTTTGTCATAAAGATCTACGGTCTGGATGATAATGCGGTAGATCATTACCGAACCTGCGGATATTGCCAGCAGGTAGAGAGTATTTACAGGATCTGCTATGTTTGTGATATTAAAATCTCCCGCACTGTAGAAAAGGAGAGTACCTATCAGATAGAATACTCCGGGCACGAGCCACATATAGCGCCACAGATAACCGTTGGCATTGGTTTTATCTTCAGGTGCATCGGACTGACGGTTGTTATCGGGAGAAGATATGTCTTTAAACACCAGCAGGTAAATGGCGGGAAGCACAGCGATAAGCACAAGTGCTATGAACAGGTGATAAGTGAAAAAAAAACTGAGTTCGGCCTGTTTTGGGAAAAAGATTTTTTCCAGACACTTTGCGCTTATGACAACAAAATTTCCGAGGTTAGTAAGTACAAGAACCGTAAAGACCAGTTTGCCGATATGCGCTTTGATCTCCACGAATATGAATGCGATGTATATTACGGAGGTAAGGATATCAAAAAACTGATACGGAATAAATTCCGAAAGATAGATCCTGAGAGGTAAGGTGGACATCATAAATGCGACTATAGCAAACATAACTGTGATGGCAACAGGCTTTTTAAAACGCCAATGTCCTCTGAAAGTAAACAAGACCAGTGCCATATAAGGTAATGTGCACAGAAACGTGTATAACAGTCTTCCGTAAATATAATGATCACCGGTATTGTTTGCCATATGGATATTTCCCTACCTTATCAAGAGATTTACTTAGCAGAAGCCCTTATGTCCTTATATTGTATCAGTCATCTGCGTCAGGTCAAGTATTAAAGATTTCGTGCACAGAATGTGTCGATTGGTGCACGTTTTGATATTTTGTTTCTTTTTGTGATGTAATGGTAAACGAGCAATGAGCAGGAGGATCCGTATGCTGATAGCGATATGTGACGACACAAAAGCCGATGCGGAAAAGATCAGGTTTTCGTTGATGGATATAGGCGACGAACTTGAGATGATATGGTTCGATAAGGGAGCAAAGCTTATAGAAAGTGTTAAAAGCGGTACCTTCTATTCCCTTGTTTTTCAGGATATCTATCTTGGAGACGAGAGCGGGATGGAAACGGCGCGTATCGTAAAAGAACTTTCACCCGAAACACAGATAATATTCGTAACAACCAGCCTGGATCATGCAGTGGATGCGTTTAAGGTACAGGCGGCCGATTATCTGGTAAAACCCTGTTCCGAAGCAGACATAGTCAGGGCTTTTGCGCGGGTCAATATGCGGATCGGCAAACAGGAACAGGCAAACATAGTGCTGAATGTCGGAAAAGAGATGTATATTTTTTATCCGGAAAAGGTGGTCAAGATTGAAAGCGATCGTCATTACACCGTGATCTGCCGGGATAATGGAAAGAGTGAGCGTGTACACGCCAATTTCGCCGACGTGGCAGGGCTTTTCGGCAGCAGGTTCATCGAGATCCGGAGAGGACTTATAGTCAATCCCGACTACATTGAGAGGGTAAGCGGCGCAGAGGTGATACTGGCAGATGGCAGCAGCTATGTTCTTCCAAAAGCAAAGAAGGACAGCTTTATCGCACTTTACACAGAGTTTGTAACTGCGAAGCTTAGAAAATGACCTGAAAACAAAGCCGGAAAGATGATCCCGGCTAAAAAAGAAAGGAGTTATATCAATGAAGAAAAAGAAACTGATGGCGTGGCTGCTCACAGGACTTATGTCTTTTGAGAGCGTATTCGGATCGGTGATGCCGGTCGCAGCAGCAGGAGAAAACGAAGCGGTGCAGGATGATGCTGTTGCAGTGCAGGAGTCTTCGGATGAGACAGTGGAGGACGCAGCAGATGATGCATTCGCAGAAGATGTAGATGTGGAAGATGAAGGCTTTGTCCGTATTGTAGAAAAAGAGTCTTCGGAAAAAACTCAGAACTCGCTGTATAAAAATCTGGCTAAATACATGCCGGATGAGGAAGGGATAGATTACGCAGCTTTGCCTGTAACAGGGCTTGATCAGATGATGCCTTCCGAAGGTGAGGTTAATACTCTTGTCTTTTTAACAGAGTTTGCGGATCGCAAATTTAAAGAAGGTTTTAAAGAAGAGTTTGCTGCTCAGGTTTTTAAGCCCGATGCTCCCGAAAATGTAAACGATCCTTTATACCCTCAGGAGAGCCTTACTGCTTATTATCAGAGATCTTCTTTCGGGAAGCTGACCATAACCGGTGACTGCATAGAATATGAATCGGAGCATGACAGAGATTACTATAATAGTAAAACGCAGTGGTGCATACCTCTTTATCAGGAGATCCTGAATGATTGGGCAACAAAGGTTGTTTCGAACAATACTGCGGATTCGGGTATGACGGATCTGGAGTATCTGGACAAATATCTGGCTAATTATGATGCAAACAATGATAAGGTCATAGATGCATGCTATTTTGTAATGGCAGGCGGCCATACAGGCTGGAACTCCCAGTGGTGGGCTTATCGTCTCGGTGCGCTTAATGAGAGTATAGAAGTATATGTGGGTTCATACTCCATGCCTGTTGCTATACAGGTTGTTGATACCGCACATGAGAACGTGGCCGGTCTGGATGACATGGCGGATTACATCTGTACATTTATACATGAGACGGGACATCAGCTGGGACTGGATGACTATTATTCATATGAAAGTGATCTGGCAAAGATCGATACCTTTGCTATGATGAGCTCAAACACCGGTGATCAGGACGGTTTTGCAAAAATGCTGCTTGGCTGGCTTCCGGAAGAAAACGTTCAATGGGTTACGTCTTCCAGTGAGAGCATAACATTGAGACCTTATGCGGAAACGGGTGATATCGCTATCATCATTCCCGAAGAAGAGAAAAACGAAAACGGCATCTATTCACAATTTATACTGGCAGAGTATTACAAGGCCGTAAAGAATGATATCGTTGATGAGTGGGGAAGAACAAGATTAGTCCGGGCGACAGGTGAGTACATCACTTTGGATCAGCCGGCAGATGGACTGCGTCTGTATCATATCTATGCAAAGCTTAATGAAAGCGGAACAGGATTTCTGGTATCCAATATGTATGATTCCATGATACCGCTGATCAAGAATTTCTGGTGCACAGGCGACAGATATTGGGGCTTTTACCGCAACGGTAATGAGCTGACCGAGACAAGCGATCCTTCTTCGGATTTCTATAACAATCCTTCCGGAGATGGTATGATCCTGAATTCGACGTTGGAAAACAGCGGGATCAACATCACCGACATCGTGAGCGGCAATGATGTAATGAGCTTTAAAGTGGGCTTTGATAAGAATGAAGAAGCAGGTCCCGTAGTCACGGAATGCACTGCCGATTACGATGAACTATATGAAGCTGCATATATAAAGCTTACTTTTGATCAGCCTGTTAATTTTAATAACGATCTGCATGCTTCTGTATATGACATCGATCCCATAAGCGGTCAGATCATTGAAAGCGAAAAATGGGGAGGTGAATCTATTTTATGCAGGGATTACATGCATGAATACTCTAAGAAAAGTAATGTTGTTTATTATATGATGTCGGATTTCCGTCTCTCTGATGGTATGCTTGTAATTCCCAAGGGATGCATATCTTCGACAAATGATATCCTGGCAGAAGAGATAAGAGTTCCGGTTACTTTCTATCCCGACATAAATACAAATCTGAGTGCAAACAAAGCATCAGGCACATATGATAAAGCATTTGAAATTGAGATAAGCGGAGCACCTCAGGGCAGTTTTATTACCTATACCCTTGACGGAAGTGAGCCTTCTCCTACCGGTAATGTATACAGTGGTCCGATAAGCATAGACGGAAGCTGTGTGATCAAGGCAATGGCTTTTGTTAAGAATGAGGATGGTGTGAGCCCTGCCTCCAGACGCCTTCGTGCTGAGTACAATATAGCGTTTGCGGAATTAAGCAGAGAAGAAGTGACACTCTGCGAAAATGAATTCTTCAAATTAGATGTTATTGCTAACGGTTCTGTTTCAGTTAAAAGCAGTAACGGCTGTGTTGGCGTATATAACGGAGGCTGGATACTCGGAAAGAAAGAAGGAGAGGCAGTTGTTACATATACAACTGCTAACGGAGCAAAGGCTGAATGTAAAGTTACTGTAGATAATGAGCCTGCAAAAGACGTAGTAGCGGCATTAAAGAATACATATGGTGAGAGTAATCTTATACAGATGATGGAAGAGCTGTCCGTGCTCCTTAACGGTGACATGACTATGGCAGAGTTTGGGGCACAGGGATATCTCAATAAGTGCTGGTGTTCTTCGCTGATGGACGACTGTGTATATACAGGCAGTGCAATAAGACCTGATGTAATTGTGCTGAACGGCATAACGTTGCTTAATAAGGGCAAGGATTACAAACTGGGTTATAAAAACAATAAGAATGCAGGAACAGGAACTGTTACAGTTACCTTCCTCAAGTCCTATAAAAAGGAAAAAGCTATTGAGAAGAAATTTGAGATAAGACCTGCTGAGTTGGATTATGATCTGTATTTCTACTCCGAATGTTTAAGCCATACCGGCAAGCCCCAGAAGGTTAAGCCCTATCTTATCTATGCAAATGACGGAAAGAAACTTACCATAAAGGCTTCTGATTTTGAGGTTAAGTATTATAACGAGATGGGCAGAGAACTTGAAAAGCTTACCGATGAAGGCGTTTATACAGCAGTTGTTACAGCAAAGAGTCCCAACTTCGTAGGACAGACAGAGAATACCATTAAGGTCCAGAAGAAGAACGTGGTTGAGAAGCTTAAGGTCAAGAAACTCACAAAGAGCTTTAAGGCAACAGGAGAGGAGATAATCCCCCAGTACGGAAAGGATTACACTATCCAGCTGCCTAAGGGCAAAGACTATGATGAGATCTTAAAGGATGGACAGTTAAATCCCGATGAATTTGAAGTAAATTGCTATAACAATATACTTCCCGGTAAGCTGGTGATGATCATATCCGCAACAGAGAAAGGAAACTATTCCGGTACCCAGATAGTCACCTTCAAGATTACTAAATAATTATATTTCAGACACCATAAATGTGTTCTGAATATTGAACAAAGCGGGGCGGCTCTCTGCTGATCGCAGAGGGCCGTTTCACTTTACAAATGTATCCGCAGGCGGCGCAGAGAGTCCGGAAGGATATAAGATAATAACGGAGAAAAAAACATGAGAAAAAAGAACAGGAATCTTGATCCGGCAGCAAAGAAGAAAAAGAAAAAAGTTTTATTGACGGTACTGATCGTATTGGCAGTAGTGCTTGGCATACCGGCTGTATTTTTATACAACAAAGGATACGCAAGAAATAAAGACAGGATGGCTCAGCTTGCTGCTATAGATGGGGTAACGGAAGTTAAGGAACTCTGGAAGATGAGTGTCTTTTTTTCGGAGAAATATCTGGTGACTTTTGAGCAGCCTCTGGACTGGTCGGATCCTTCGAAGGGTTCATTTCCCCAGAGAGTTGAAGTGGCTATCCATGATGATGCCAGGATCAATGTGATAGAGACAGACGGCTATTGTCTTGGGGATATAATGGCGCCATATTATCTCGCACTGGAACCAGCTCCGGAAATATCAGAATATTACGACGGAAATTATATTCATGTGGAGCACAGGTTTTTCGGTAATTCAAGACCGGCTGATATGAGCAATACGGATACAAAGTATTGGGAGTATCATACTGCAGAGAATGCGGCAAATGACTATCACCATATATATCAGGCGTTAAGTCCCGTTCTGGGTGATAAATGGGTATCGATGGGAAGCAGCAGGGGCGGGCTTATGACTAATGTGTACGGATATTATTATCCGGAGGATATGCTGGCTTATGTACCTTATGTGGCTCCCTGCGCCGATGGGATGAATGATACACGTATGTATGATTTCGTCTATACGCAGATAGGAGATTCTGCTTTTGGTGAGGAAAAAGGCGAAGAACTGAGAGGGCTTGTTACAGCCTTCCAGACAGAAGCGATGCGGTACAAGCAGGACCTGCTTCCCAAATTTGAGAAAAAGGTTACGACGAAACCTTATAATTATCCAGAACAGGTTAAAACGGATGTTCTCTATGATATGGATGTTCTAGAGTTTGCAGTTAATTTCTGGCAGAGCGGAGGGGATTTTGAGAAGCTTAGGGAGATCGTGAACATGCCTGCATCTACTGCATCGGAGCAGAAAGCAAAACAAAACGCCGTATATGATTTCCTCATAAAGATACAGGATCCCCAGGACTGGAGCTTCCATTGTTTTGGATGGCCTTACTACGTAAATACAGCAACTACTTATGGCCAGCAGCTTTATAATTTTTCGTATCTGCGGGACGCGCTTGCAGAAGCCGGGATTGCGGATACGCTTTCGGTAACGGAAGAAATGCAGCCGGAATTCCTGCAGGATATGGTGTTTACCAAAGAACAGAAAGCGGCCTTCATTTACGACAGCAGTTTTCATGACGGTATAGTTGCTTCGCTGGAAACAACACCGGCAAAGCGCCTGATGATATTCGGCGGTACCGATCCCTGGCGCAGTCTGGCGATAACAACGGAGGAAAACGAAAACAACAGGATCTTTATCAATCCGACCATGCCTCACAGTTCCCAAATATCCAATCTGCCTGATGACATGCGTACTGAGGCTCTTGATATCTTAAGTGAATGGATAGGAGAAGAACCTGTTTTGGATAAGTAAAATTTATCCGGCAGGATGATCGCGGAGGTTGCGAAAATGCAACTGACAGTATCTGGACAGAAGATGGGGGATATGGTATAAATTTAATTGCAGCTGGGGAAGAAACCCATAATAAAAAACGCAGGCTGCAAAAGGGTAACAATTCAATACACAGTTGCAAGGGGGAGACACCCATGACAAAAAACATTCTTGTGACAAATTATAATGGTGACATTATCGGCGCAACCTACCCTAAGAGGGCAAGGGGCCTTATAAAGAGCGGACGTGCGGTCCAGATCGATGAGGGGACAATCCAACTCAGCGATGCTGCCGGAGCGGACGCTTTTTCTATTAAAAATAATATGGAGGATAAAACAATGGCTAATGTTATAGAGTTTAAGGCAAGAGGATTCAAACTTGACGAGAAGATCGCAAGCAGCAAGGGTACCAGACTGATGGTCACCGAGTGCGGCGAGAGCGTTGAATGCTTTGAGATAGCTCAGGGCGGCGCAGCTACCGGTATCGTAAAGACCATAGATCTTGAGAAGGATACTGATTATGTATTCCGCTTTGCTATCAAGAGCAGCTTCATCCGCGCAGACGTTGCAGAGAGCAGCGTATCTGTATTCTTTAAGGAGCCCGGTGACGGATATACTTATCCCATCGACCGTGGTGACAAGAACCGTTTCAAACCTGTTGTATGCAAGAAGACCGAGGACGGCATCATCCGTGTATTCGAGCTTCCTTTCAACAGCGGCGATGATACAAGCTGCACCATCAGCATCCAGCTGCATGACATGACTGCATGGATCTATCCCGCAAAGGATAATGAGGCTTACAGCGCCCTGCAGGATATCGATTATGATCAGTGGAGACAGGATGAGATCCACAATATCGCTAAGACGCTGAACAACATCGGCGGCTCCATCGGCGGAACCCTCAACGATATCGGAGGTACCCTGGGTGATACTCTTAACGGTATCGGCGAGTTTGCTGTAGGCGTAGGCGACAAGATCTCTAAGGCTGTGACCGATGTTTTCTCAAAGCCCGAGGCTAAGCCGGCTGAAGAAGGCGAGAAGAAAGAAGCATCCGAGATCAAGGTGACCGAGGTTCAGGAAGAGGCTGCTGAAGAAGTTAAGGAAGAAAAGGCAGAAGACACCTCATCCGAAGAATAAGATCCAAAATGCGGCCGCGGGGTTAAAAGCCCCGCGGTTTTTTTATGCTCAGGGGGGACAACATCCCCCTTGCAATAAAGTTCAAATGGTTGTAGAATTGCCTTTGTTACGCAATTTATCAATATTTGAGGTGGTAATAAAATGAGACTTAGAAAGCTTGTAGGCGACAGATTTAAGGAGAGGCCTTCGGATTGTGAGTTTGACAGCCATGCGCTGATGGTGAAGGGCGGCTATATCAAGTATATGGCTAACGGTATCTTTTCACTTTATCATCCGATGAAGCGCATCACAAAGAAGATCGAGGAGATCATCCGTCAGGAGATGGATGCTGTAGGCGGCCAGGAAGTAATGTTCCCCGTGGTAATGCCCGGATCGCTTTGGGAAGAATCCGGCAGATATGAGAGCGTGGGAGATGAGCTGCTGCGCTTTAGCGACAGAAATGACAGCCCCATGATCCTTGGCATGACTCATGAGGAAGCTGCCGTACATCTGGTCCGTGAATACGCCCAGTCTTATGCTAAGTATCCTTTTATGATATATCAGATCCAGACCAAGTTCCGTGATGAGGCACGCCCCCGTGCAGGTCTTATCCGTGTGAGGGAGTTCACCATGAAGGATGCATATTCCTTCCACACCTCACAGGAGGATCTGGAGAAGTACTATGATGTTGTATATCACGCATACAACCGTATCTATCAGCGTGCAGGTATACCCGAGGTCGTCACTGTTAAGTCTGATTCGGGTATGATGGGCGGAAGCATCTCACATGAGTATATGCTTCTTACCGATGCAGGTGAGGATTCGATTGTTCTCTGCGATGAGTGCGGCCTTAAGGCAAACATGGAAGTGGTTGAGAACAAGGTTGAGAACCCTTCCACCGGTCTTGAGACTCTTGAAAAAGTACATACTCCCGACTGCAAGACCATCGAGGATGTAACGAAATATCTGAATTCCACAGAGGAAACTTCCTGTAAGGCCGTAGTATATCAGAAGAATATGACCGACGAATACGTTATAGTATTCCTCCGCGGTGATTATGAAGTAAACGAGACCAAGCTGGTTAACCTGGTGGGCGATAAGGTACATGCTGCCGATATCACTCCCGAAAGCGGCATAGTTGCAGGCTTTATCGGACCTTACAATTTAAAGGCAAAGGCACAGGTGATCGTGGATGTGACCCTTAAGGGACTGGATTCCATGGTATGCGGCGCCAATGAGGCTGATTACCACTATAAGGGAATGAACCTTGAGCGCGACTGCGGCATCACCGAATTTGCAGATGTGTCCAAGGTAAAGGAAGGCGGCGTATGCCCCGTCTGCGGTAAGAAATCACTTAAGATCCGCCGCGGTATCGAGGTTGGTAACATTTTCCAGCTGGGTACCAAGTATACAAAGACCATGCATATGAAATATGCTGATTCCGATAATACCGAAAAGCTTCCCATTATGGGCTGCTACGGTATAGGCGTTGGACGTCTTGCCGCGTCCGTATGCGAAGTGAGCCATGACGATTACGGCCCTATCTGGCCTATCACCATCGCACCCTGGCAGGTACATCTGTGCTGCTTAAAAGCTAAGGATGCTGCTTGCCTTGAGGCAACCGACAAGCTTTATAAGGAACTTACCCTTGCGGGCGTCGAAGTGATCTATGATGACCGCGATGTGCGTCCGGGTGTTATGTTTGCGGATGCTGATCTTATAGGCGTACCTGTAAGAGTAATGGTGGGCCCCAGAAATCTTGAGAATGGACAGATCGAGATAGTCAGCCGTGATAAGAGCATTCAGAAGCTTGTAAGCATCGATAATGCCGTGGAAGAGATCAAGGCTGTGATACAGGAACTCACGGACAAGATAAACGAAAAGGTTGAGCCGCCTGTATTTGCTGAAGACTTTGTGTAAAAGATAAGATCCTTCGGCTTACGCCTCAGGATGACAGGGATTTAAGGTCATCCTGAGCGAAGCGAAGGATCTTTTTTTGTGCTTATTTTTATAGTTTTCTCAGATTTCTCTCAGTGACTGTAATGCGTGTTCCGGTATTACTATATCGAAGTGTTCTTCCATATAAGCTTCCATGCTGGGAGAGAACTGCTCGCCGGCGCTGAAATCCGACATCGCCATGCACAGGCTGCGGTAAGCACCGGGGGTGAGATAATCGGCGTATATCACAAGGTAATATTTACCGTCGGTTTTATTCTTATAAAGGCAGCTTTCACCGGGATCCAGAGCGGAGAGTGAATGTGCTGCATCTATCACGCTGCCCAGATCGTTGAAAACAAAGATGCGGTCCTGCTGGCGGGATTCCTGTACTTTTTCCGGCTTGCGGACCGGCTGGTTTCCGCGGGTGAACATCTCCCTGAAAAGATCGCTCAGCGAAACAGAAGCAGCCTGCTCATTATTATTATTGCTGACCGCGCTGATCCGTATAGAAGCGGTTACGGGTTCTGTATCTTCATTATTGCCAAAAGGCAGATCCTCGTCTTCGTCGATCACATCACCGCCAAGATTATCCTTGAGAGCGCTGACTATCTGGCTTAACTTGCTGTCGAATTCATCAGGTGCGGTGACCTTGGTGATAACGAAAACTATCATACCGGACTGCATGGGCACCGCTTCGATCATAAGAGGGTGCTCATCGGGCGTAAAACCATATTCATAATTAGCCTGCTGCATGACATCACGAAAAAGCCTGGTAGCTTTTTCACTGCCATAAGTAAGCTCACTGAATTTGATCTTGCGTTCTTCAAGATCTTCCTTTGTGAGGATACAGCGTATCTGGTTTTCGTTCACCTGTTCAATCTTCATGCGCTATAGTATAATGACTTTGCCTGTTTTCGTCAAGGAAAAGGCGGAGAGGAAAAATTGGTGAAAACGTATATTTACATGCTGCGCTGCGCCGATGGAAGCCTTTATACAGGCTGGACTACGGACGTAGAGCGCAGGCTTAAGGAACATAATGAAAGCCCCAAAGGAGCCAAGTGTACGCACGCTAAAAGACCCTGCGTTCTGGTCCACTGCGAAGAGTTTGAAGACGAGGATCCTAAGGAAGCAAAACGTCTTGCCATGCGGCGCGAATGGGAGATAAAGAACAAGCTTAACAAAACGGAAAAAGAAGCGTTGGTCGCCGGTAAATGCAGCGGGAAATAAAACGAAAGAAAGCAGTCAGAACGGCTTACCAAGGGGCGCGCGTGAAGGCATGCCGGCTTTGCGGGGATAGGTCTTTGCGGTTTTTGAAATCTTCTTTATAAAGACAAGGCAGCGGTCGGCGTCACAGTCCGGCAGGCTTATCTGCCGTACCACTTCAGTCCTGCCGCCCAGAAGTTCTATGGCTTTTTCGGATTGCACTTTTTCATCGCCTGTAAGATACTCCCTGGATTTATAGGCGATCAGGCTGCCGCCGCACTTTGCATACGGAAGGCAGTATTCGGCAAGTATGCTCATATGGGCCACTGCACGGGAGACGACGATATCATAGGCTTCCCTGTGCGAAGGATCCCGGGCAAGATCCTCAGCACGGCCATGTATAGCCTGCACATTTTTAAGGCCCAGCTGCGCTATCACTTCATTAAGAAACTTAACACGCTTTCCCAACGAATCCAGCATGGTCACATTAAGCTGGGGAAAAGCGATCTTTAAAGGCATAGCAGGAAATCCTGCTCCCGTCCCCACATCAATCAGTCTGGTCCCTTCTTTAATAGAAAGAGGAGCATCTTTCACCAGATCGGAAAAAGGGCTTAAGCTGTCGGCAAAATGCTTTATCAGCACTTCATCCGGCTCTGTTATAGCCGTAAGGTTCATAAAGCTGTTCCATTCCACCAGCAGCTCATAATACCGCACAAAAGCCTTCACCTGTTCATCGCTGAGCGAAATGCCGATCTTTCCTATGCAGTTCAAAACATCCATACTTTCCATAGCTCATGATGATATAGCAGAATCCCCATTAAGTCAATCATGTCCGGTCCTTCGTCAATGTGACGAAAGGGAAATGTATATTTCGGCAGGCGGACTATGGATTTATGTCGCCCGGGCGGCTATAATAGCGCATAGTGAGGTGTCAAAGTGGCACCGCTTATAAAACAACTTATGGAGGTTATTTAAAATGGCAAGTCTTTCTTTAAAGAATGTCTGCAAGGTATATCCTAACGGATTCGAAGCTGTTAAGGATTTCAACCTTGAGATCGCAGACCAGGAGTTCATCATCTTCGTAGGTCCTTCCGGTTGCGGTAAGTCCACCACTCTGCGTATGATCGCAGGTCTGGAAGACATCAGCTCCGGTGAGCTGCGTATCGGTGATCGTCTGGTAAACGATGTAGAGCCTAAGGACCGTGATATCGCGATGGTATTCCAGAACTACGCTCTGTATCCTCATATGACCGTTTATGATAACATGGCATTCGGTCTTAAGCTGAGAAAGGTTCCTTCAGACGAAATAGATAAGATGGTTAAGGAAGCAGCAAAGATCCTGGATCTGGTTCCCCTTCTTGAGCGTAAGCCTAAGGCTCTTTCCGGTGGTCAGAGACAGCGTGTTGCTATGGGTCGTGCTATCGTGCGTAATCCTAAGGTATTCCTCATGGACGAGCCTCTTTCCAACCTGGATGCTAAGCTGCGTGTGCAGATGAGAATTGAGATCGCTAAGCTTCACCAGAGACTGGGCACCACCATCATCTACGTTACACATGACCAGACAGAGGCTATGACCCTTGGTACCCGTATCGTAGTTATGAAGGACGGTGTTGTACAGCAGGTTGATACTCCTCAGAATCTGTATGAGAAGCCCGCTAACCTCTTCGTTGCAGGTTTCATGGGATCTCCTCAGATGAACTTCCTTGATGCTGTAGTTGAGATCCAGGGCGAGACCGCTTACCTGAAGATCGCTGACAAGGCTATTCCTCTGAATGCTGCAAAGAGCAAGAAGCTTATCGACGGCAACTATGACGGAAAGACCGTTACCTTTGGTATCCGTCCCGAGGATGTATACGACAGCGAGATGATGGTTGAGGCTTCTCCTCTTTCAGTATTCGAATCCACCATCCGTGTATACGAGCTTCTGGGTGCAGAAGTATTCCTGTACTTCGATCTGGACGAGTTCGCTATGACCGCCCGCGTAGATCCCAGAACTACCGCACGTCCCGGCGATGTTGTTAAGTTTGCATTCGATACCGAGAAGATCCACGTATTCGATAAGGAAACTGAGCAGACCATCACCAACTAAGATCATGTTCCGGCCCCGGCGAAAGCCGGGGCTTCAATTATAAAAAAAAGCGTAATTGCTTCTCGTCTGCTACCCACGTTTCTATTGTTTTTTTTAGATAACCGTTATTGTTTATTTTATATATTGTTTTATAAACAAATAGCAAACTTTCTTCACTTTCTGAAACATTATAGGAATAAAAAACATACTGGTAGAAATTATCGTCTTTTTTTAAAGTTCTATATACGCCTATAAGATTGTTATTAAGATAGTCATTCATTAACAAATCACAGTTCTTTTTTATTTCATCAGGTGTCATTTCACCCGTATATATGATTTGACCGTTATCTATAACAAAATAATTTAGCGTTAATACTCTGTATGCTTCTAAAGCGATACTATCTGTATAAAGAGTATTCTGATTGTTTGTTTTATAATATCTATGCATCGTTCGGATACGTTGTTGATCATAGTATTCATTGCCACCGCAATAATCGCTATTGATGACAGTAGTCTGTTTTTGTTCAGGAATATTAATGGAAGGTATGTGATCCTTTGTAAAATCAGTTATTGATTCATAATATCGCTTATTTTTTTCAGGTATAACTATATATATCTTTTCTTCTTTTCCATCAGCAATCTTTCTGGGCTCCATAAGCATATCAGCGCAATAAAAGTCGGGGATAAAACCTATGGTATTACTATCAACGCTTTTTATTTTCATCCAAACGTCTTTTCCTGCGTTCATAACATCTTCTTCGCTTTCAAAGCGGAATAATGGGTCTTTTCTCTTTGTATCAACGTTTCCAGAAACATAACGCTCAAAATCTAATTCTATAGACTGTTTATTTCTTTTTGTATACAATGTGATAAATGTAATAAGGATAAGTAAGAAACTGAAAAACAATAGAACTATTATAGTAATAATCCTTCTTTTGAATATCTTTCTCATTGTTCACCTCGAAAACATAAAACCCCATAGCATGCCCATTAAAAGCATACTATGGGTGCTTAATTTAATACTTATCTAAATAGATTAAATAATCTTTGCCATCGGCTATAACCTGTACATTTACAGTTTTAGTCTGATACCCATTTTTGCTGATTACTGCTGTATAGATTCCGGGAGCAACATCCATTTCAACCCAGCCCCAGACATGCCATCCACTGTCTCCTGTCGCTTGTGCCACTGGTTGAAAAAGGTTTGACGTTCCCCATCCTTTGTAAAGTTTTACTGTTGAACCATCCAATGAATTATCATTAGTATCTTTTATCTGAAAACGAATACTATTTGATGTATTATTCAGGGAATAGGGTGATAATTGCATATTTAGATTATATATTTTGCCTGCCTCTAATCCGTCATGGAACAATCCTCTATTTGACTGGTACCATCCAACACTAGCGGTTTTACCTTTAGTATTATGGTAATCCGCCATAACTATATAATACCCCTCTGGTAAATCGCAAATTATCTGTCCATTTTCGTTTGTGGTTAATTCTAAATATACTTTGCTGTAATCTACGGAATCATAAAGAAGTATATTTGTAAATAAGTATTTAGCACATATTCCGGTACTACATATGCGCACGTCAGCTCCGGTAAGAGGATTTCCGTTGTCGTCAGATATATTGACAATTAACTGCCCCTGATTGGATTTTTTAACCGATTTTATTAAGGAAGAAATGTCTAATACACCTGTTCCAAGGTTCATATCTTTGGCTGAACTAATTATATACTGTTTTAAATCGACTGCTGATATCTTGGGATTAACACTATACGCTAATCCTATTGCGCCGGTTACATACGGTGCAGCAAATGAAGTGCCTTGATAAACATCGTAATTATCATTTTGCATAGGTGTTTTGTTGTAGTCATCCGCTGCTGTCCCCGTAATAGTTGTCGTATATGTTACTCCGGGAGCTAAAACATCTACACGGTCACCTCTATCACTAAATGAACATATTTCGAATCTATTCTGGCTAGATTCATTCGTATTTGGCTGTATTCCTCCAACGCAGATTATATGATCGTAGCATTCGCTGGAGTCAGGTATAAAATTGAATATGCTATTATATTGAGCATCAATATAATTACATACATGTTGGACGCTTGAATCAGAGTATGAGGAGCCATATTTTTTTCCAGAATCTTTAGATGTTGCTATACGGTAGTGGGCATTGATTGTTTCTAGAATACTATTCTCCCAAAAAGAATACTCTACAAATCCTTTATCATTTCCGTTCCCCGCTGATGTGACAATTAAGAAGTCATAGCCTAAAGCTAAAAGACTTTCAAGATAATCGGCAATAGAGGTTGATTGTTTTTCATAATATGCATAGGCTTCATCATATTGCTTTTGAATCTTAGAGTCTGTTGATGATCTGCCTCTTGATAATACAAACGCCATACCGTCTTGCCCTTGTGAATAGTTTATAACTTTTGCTTTTGCAACGGCGATTAATATGCCCAGTGCGCATTTCACCTTAAATACATGATCGTCTAGTTGTTGTGAATTCCTCTTATCTAAACTATCCCATAGAGACTGCTCTCCATCCATCGAAACAGCATATAAATTGTGTTTGATGCTTACTCCGGTAATCCCAAGACTATTATTAAATGTTGCGCCTATCACCCCTGCTACTTTTGTTCCATGAGCTATACTTTGGTTTTCTGCGTGCCCTTTTTTCCCATAGAAACGGTTTTTTAATTCATCAGGATCTTCAAAGTTCATCCAGCTTTGTGAAATAATAATATCTTCATGTTTTTCATCAAAAGCAGTATCTAGTATACCTATTGGAGCTGTAGACAAATGATCTATAGTTACATCATTATAGGAAGCATTTAGATTATCAATTACACCTGCTTCGACCAAACCATTTGCAAAATTTATGGCTTCTATTCCCCAATTAGTGCCTGCTGCTGTAGAAACTGATGACCATTCACTTGCGCCTTCATACCAAGGATCGGAAGAATAAAAATTTGGGCCTTCTAACCATAGGTAATTCAATTCGGCATTTTTTATATATGACTTGGTTCTTAAGTCTCCTATAGCTTTTTCAAATTCATTGGTATCCAGGTTTTGTTTAAACTCTAGTTGATAATCGCCGGTTAATTCTATGCAGCCAACTATTTGTGCATCATATTCTTCTGCTAATTCTTCTATTTCATTATAATCCTTACCATTTACGGAAATAAGTACTTGATTTTTTACATATAGCAAACCATCAGATGAAAGAGCTATATCATCATAAGAGCTTAGTTCTTTATAAAACATTCTGCCGACATCTTCTGTCGCCATAGATGTATCTAATTCAACTATTGAGTTGATATTTGATTCACGATCACTGCTGTTGCTTGATACTACGATCTGTTTTGCGACTATATTATGGATATCTGATGCATCGCCGCTGAATGTGAATCCTATAGTCCAAGTTTCTCCAGATGTTATATTTTGTGCATATTCTGCGTTGCGAATAAAATAATGATCCCCTATATGTTCCTCAATTGTACCACCCCATACTTCTTCAATAATTAAGTCACTATTGAACTCTATCGTCCAGTCTTCGATAGTTTGATCGGATGTGTTTTCAATAATGATTTGAGCCAAACCACCATTTTCCCACTGTGATGTTATGAATAAATTCACTTCATATTCTTTTGTCGTTAATTCTTCTTCTATGTGAGATATGGCAAATGTATCTGGCACATTTGGAGAATAAGAATAAGAAGCAATATATCCTACTTCAATAGTTTCTCCCACATGTATATCTTGATTATAGCCGGCATTTTTTAATAATCGAACCCCGTCGATATTGGATATTTCTGTAGCGTTGTATAGCCCGGAGATTGTATCTGTTGTCTTTAACAGTAATCCCCAATTGTGTATAGTTTCTTCACTAGTGTTAGTAATAAATAGTTTTATGTTATAATAATTCTCCCAGCTATCAGTTACATTTACTTCTATAGAACAATCATCGCTAATACTGTATTTTTTTATTAAGTTAACACCTTCAACACTTTCATCGATAGTTTGCTTTTCTTCTGAATCTTTTTGGGTTACGATAGTCACTTCTTCATCCCAAATGTCATGGTTATTTCCTTGTGAACTATAGCCCCAAATCACTTGTTCACCCGACAAAAGAGAAGCATTATAATCTAATGCTTCTACGGTATATTGATAATATATAGATTCATCTGCCAGCGGAGTGTTATTGGAGATGGTATTTACAACACATTTTTTTATATTGCCACCCCATAGATCTGTAATTAAATCAGTAGTACAGAATGTTACTATCCAATTCTGGGCATCAGAATCAGAAAGATTAGTCAAAGTGATTTCGGCATTACACCCATCCTCCCAGGACGAAATTATTTTATGCTGGAATTTGCAATCTTCTACTGTTTCTCCAGCAGCGATCACGTAATCTGTAGGAACTAAGGATATTACTTGTTCCAATAGTACAATTGCGGCCATTAACTTGGCGATAAAACGCCATTTCTTCTTTTTTGTTTTCATACTGATTGCTCCTCTCATACTGTTTTGGTTTTTTTTACTATATGATGATAACAGAATAGAAGGATAAACAGAACAGGGAATAATGCATGAAGATGATGTAATGAAACTAAAAATCGCTGTATATTATTGCCAGCTATATAGTGAGTGTTGGGAGGTTGGGGAGACAGCTTTGAAGAGTAAAAAAATCGTACTGATAATACGGGAAATGAAGTCGCATATGAACACAGAAACTTTCGGGCTGTTTAATGCGCCGGAAATGCTGGTAAATCATAGACATTATGCACAAATGGTGTGAGAGTGTGTTTTCTTGCTATTTCACGGGTAACGATTGACTAACAGAATTATCTACAGCGGCAAAGCCCAGCAGATTGTGATGGACTCAGCATTATTGGGTCTATCAAAGGAGTAGGGGAAAATTTATTTGAAGGAGTTGCCCGACGCTTCGGATCACCGGTGAAAAGAAAACGAAGGAAAAAGCCTTTGTCATCGAATGAGCAAACCGAAACAAAGCTTGACGCAGAAGACCGCCCTGAGTGATTGGGGCGGCCTTTTAAACGAATGTGTAGACTATTCAGTCGATGTTACCCGTGAATAGTAACACGTTGGGGCTGTTGGGGCTAAAAAAGGTCTTGCCCTTGATGAATTTACATGATATACTAACGCGGTATGCATTTGGACCAGTATGCGGGAGCGTAGTATGCCAGCAAAGAATAAGAGGGGATTGGGAAAGGGGCTTGACGGCCTGATCCGTAACAATGTGAATACAACGGCAGCGCATGCCAAAAGCGCAGAGAATGAGGGTACCCCCCTTATGCTCGAGATCGGAAAGATAAGGCAGGATAAGACGCAGCCCCGTGAAAACTTTAATGAAGATAAGCTTCATGAACTGGCTGATTCCATCATAGAGCTGGGCATGATCGAGCCTTTGGTGGTAGCGCGTGACGGTGAGCATTATACCATTATAACCGGTGAACGCCGCTGGCGTGCCGCAAAGATAGCGGGCCTTAAGGAAGTTCCCGTTATCGTGCGCAGCTTTTCGAGCCCTAAGGAAAAGCTTGCGATACAGATCGTTGAAAACCTCCAGAGAGAGGATCTGAACCCCATAGAAGTAGCAAAGGGTTATCAGAGATTAAAAGAAGAATTCGATGCCACTGATGACGAAGTGGCAAAGACCGTTGGCAAGAGCCGCGCATCTGTTACGAATTTCATCAGATTGTTAAAACTCGATGAGCGTGTGCAGCAGATGGTAATAGATGAAAAGCTTTCCATGGGACATGTAAGAACGCTGCTGGCCATTGAAGATGGCAATAAACAGTATGATGTAGCCCAGGATGCTTTTGATAAAAACATGTCGGTAAGGGAGCTGGAGAAACTGGTTAAGAAACTGACAGGTAACCAGAAACCTCCCAAAAAGAAAGTCGACCTTACCCAGTACCAGATACATTTTGACAAATACGCGGATCTCCTTTCACAGAGACTGGGAGTTAAAGTGGAGGTTGATCTGAAGGATAAAAGCCAGGGAAAACTGGTGATAGATTTCTACAGCACGGACGATTTTGATAAGTTTTACGAGAGACTGAGCAATGAGCAGTAAATTATTTGAGGCCATAGGCCTTGGGGGCATGGATCTGGCGATCCCATTCCTGATACTGCTGATCGCGGTCATAGTCCTGATAGTAATAGTCGTATCGGAGATAAAAAAGCAGGAAGCATTAAAGCGCAGATACGACAGATTTATGCAGGGCAGTGAAGCAATGAGCCTTGAGGATGAGATGCAGCGGCTGGCAGGTGATGTTGCCAGACTCAAGAGGGAATCAAAGGCTTATGCAAATGACATAGACCTGCTGTTTTCCAAGCATGAGTGCGCGCTGCAAAAGCTGGGACTTGTGAAGTATGACGCTTTTGCGGAGATGGGTGGAAAGATGAGTTTTGTGCTTGCCATCCTGGATGAGAAAAACAGCGGAGCGATAATCAATTCCGTACACTCGTCAACAGGCTGCTACAGTTACGCAAAGCGCATAACCGAAGGCAGATGCGAGATAAACTTAAGCCCCGAAGAGCAGGAAGCTGTTGACCAGGCCATATCCCAACAGGTATGACGCGCAGCGAAGGATAAAAGAATCAGTCATCCTGAGCGTAGCGAAGGATCTTGAAAGAAGTAAATTAAGCCAAAGAACTACAGGTTAAATCATAAAGGACAAACAACCATGATAGACATTAAATATCTCCGTGAACATCCGGAGGAAGTAAAAGAAAATATCAAAAAGAAATTCCAGGATGAGAAACTCCCTCTTGTAGACGAGGTTATCGAGCTGGACAAGGCGCGCCGTGATGCGCAGAAGGAAGCCGATGAATTAAAGGCAAGCCGTAACACCTTATCAAAGCAGATAGGCGCATTGATGAAGGAAGGCAAGAAGGAAGAGGCTGAGGAAGTCAAGAAGCAGGTGGCTGCAAATGCAGAGAAACTTGCGGAACTTGACGCAAAGCAGGCCGAGATGGAAGAGAAGGTCACTAAGATAATGATGGTGATCCCCAATATCATCGATCCTTCGGTGCCCATCGGTAAGGATGATTCCGAAAATGTGGAGGTTCAGCGTTTCGGTGAGCCTGTGGTACCTGATTTTGAGATACCTTACCACACCGATATAATGGAAAAACTGAAAGGCATAGATCTTGACAGCGCAAGACGTGTTGCAGGAAACGGCTTCTATTATCTTATGGGAGATATTGCCAGACTGCACTCTGCTGTGATAAGCTATGCAAGGGATTTTATGATAGACAGGGGCTTTACTTACTGCGTACCGCCCTTTATGATCCGCTCTAATGTCGTTACCGGCGTTATGAGCTTTGCCGAGATGGATGCCATGATGTACAAGATAGAGGGTGAAGACCTTTACCTTATCGGTACCAGCGAGCATTCAATGATAGGTAAGTTTATCGACCAGATCGTTCCCGAAGAGGAACTTCCTTATACACTGACCAGCTATTCACCCTGCTTCCGTAAGGAAAAGGGCGCTCATGGTCTGGAGGAGCGCGGTGTATACCGTATACACCAGTTTGAAAAGCAGGAGATGATAGTAGTCTGCAAGCCCGAAGAGAGCCCGATGTGGTTTGACAAACTGTGGCAGAATACTGTAGACTTATTCAGGAGCATGGATATACCCGTGCGCACCCTTGAGTGCTGCTCGGGTGACCTTGCAGATCTTAAGGTAAAGAGCGTGGATGTAGAGGCTTGGAGCCCCCGCCAGAAGAAATACTTTGAGGTGGGCAGCTGCTCCAATCTGGGCGATGCTCAGGCAAGAAGGCTTAAGATAAGAGTTGACGGCAAGGACGGAAAGTACCTGGCTCATACGCTTAACAACACTGTGGTTGCTCCGCCCCGTATGCTCATCGCCTTCCTTGAGAATAACCTTCGTGAAGACGGCAGTGTAGCCATTCCCGAGGTTCTCCGCCCTTACATGGGAGGCAAGACGGAGATCCGCCCGTAAGCCGGTTACTGCAAGAGGCTCACCCGTGTCATTCTGAGGGCGCAGCCCGAAGAATCTTGATAGTGTAAAGCTTTAAGCACACTACAGGATTTAGTATGTACCTACCTTGAAATGTAAATCACAGTCCGAAGCGTTCACCGCTGAGGGCATACTGTAGAGGGATGCACAATGTCAGCGCGACAAAGTGTTCCTTCAGCCCGAAGCACCCCGCTGCTGAGGGCGTAAGATAATGCTTGGCCAGCGATAGCGGGCCGCCCATCTGCGAAGCAGATTATGCATGGCGGACCGCAACCGAATGGCGAAGCCATGAGGTTCTCTTAGTTAAATGGATATAACGGGTCCCTCCTAAGGACCAGTTGGGGGTTCGATTCCCTCAGGGAACACTTTAAATCGAATATCGGAAGAAAAAAGTCAGGTTTTATTGCAATCGGTGCAATAAAGGGAGGGCCTGGCGCATTGCTATTTTGTAGCAGCGGTTTTTATGTTGTATCAATGGGATACAACGGGAGGAGAGATTATGAAAAAGAGAAGCATTACACTACTGATGCTGGGTATGGCAGTATCTATCTTTGCTGCAGCCTGCACCAACGAAGAGACTAAGCCCGCACAGGATCCCGGGACAGTGGTTACATTAAACCCCGAAGAAGGAGGCGTTAATGTTTCACAGGCCGGAAACGACGAGCCTGAACCTGTTGTGGATGAGCCTGTTGTAGAGGAGCCCGAAGAAGAGGATATCATCCCCGAGGGTATGTACCGCAGCGAGCTTACAAATGAATTCATTCCTATCGAACTCAAAGATCAGCGCCCCATAGCCGTAATGACGGATAATGAGATCACGGCGCTTCCCCACTATGGAACCAGCGATGCGGATATCGTATACGAGATGATGAACAGTACGGCAAACGGCCGTATCACCCGTCTCATGCCTATCATGAAGGACTGGAAGAGCATTAAGCAGTTCGGATCTATCCGTAGTGCACGTCCTACCAACTTCATGGTGGCTGCAGAATACAACGCTATCCTGGTACATGATGGTGGTCCTTATTACATCAACCAGTATACTGCTAAGGATTATACCAACAATCTGAGCGGCGGTTTTGCCCGTTTCTCAAACGGAAAGAGCACAGAGTATACTGAGTATATTACTTATGATACATACAACAATCCCAGCACAGGCAAGAGCTTTGACGGACTGGGAGCGCGTATACAGCGTGCCGGCTATTCCGAGACTTACAATCAGTATTATCCCGGAGAGCACTTTACTTTCTCTAATAAAGAGATAAATCTTTCAGACAGCCACAGCGACGCGTTTAAGGCAACGGATGTTTCACTTCCTTTCCCTCATAACAAGTCCGAGCTTCACTACAATGAAGAGATAGGCAAGTATGAATACTATGAGTACGGCAGCGTATATGTTGACGAAGGAAACGGCAATAAGCACCTTACCTTTGAAAATGTCATCATACAGAAGTGCAGCTTTACCCAGCTGGATGAGCATGGATATCTGATCTACAACATACTGGTAGGCCAGCCCTGGGACGGATACCTGCTTCAGAACGGTGAGGCAGTACCCATCAACTGGGTCAAGTACGGTGAGGCAGAAAGATGCGTATACATGTATTCGGATTCTTCCCACATAGTACTCAACACCGGTAAGACCTATATCGCAATAGTTCCTGATGATGCGTGGGGTGACCTTAAGATAGACTGATAAGATACCGGAAGGAGGATCAGGGATGGCTGCAGAAATTGCGGCCATCCTTTTGACATTGAGATGGAAACGTATTTAATACTCCGCGACTTGGCGATAATAATCCTGGCCGCTAAATTCATGGCTATACTGGCCAAAAAACTTAAGGCTCCCGGTGTGGTGGGCGAGATAATAGCGGGACTGATACTGGGCCCCGCTCTCTTAAACTGTGTCCAGCCTACCGATTTCATCAACCAGATGGCAGAGATCGGCGTTATACTGATCATGTTCTCGGCCGGCCTGGAGACTAATCTGAAAGAGCTTAAAAAGTCGGGGCTTATAGCGCTGGTGATCGCCTGCGTGGGCGTTCTTGTGCCTCTTGTGGGCGGAACCATACTGTATATGTGCATACATGGGTTCGCAGCGCCCGGGTCCGAGGAATTTCTGCGCGCCCTGTTCATAGGCAGCATAATGACGGCTACTTCCGTAGGTATTACGGTGGAGACCCTGCGGGAGATGGGTTATCTCAACGGCCGCGTGGGTCAGACCATTCTGAGCGCAGCGATCATTGATGATGTGTTAGGCATTATCGTGCTTACTTTTGTGCTGGGCATGAAGGACCCCAACAGCAATACCCTGCTGGTTATCGGGAAAACAGCGCTTTTCCTGGTGATATCGCTGGTGGGCGGTTATATAGTATACCGCCTGATGAAGCTGGTTGATGCCCGTTATCCTCATACCAGGCGTATACCCATAATAGGTCTGGGACTCTGCTTTATCATGGCATATGCCGCAGAAAAATACTTTGGCATAGCTGATATCACAGGCGCTTACGTGGCCGGCATAATCCTCTGCAATATCAGGGATGCAAGCTATATCGACAGGAAGGTCAGCGTTAACAGCTATATGATCTTTGCGCCCGTCTTCTTTGTAGCTATCGGCCTTAAGACGGATTTTTCGAAGATAGACATGGGGATGATATGGTTCTCCGTGGCGTTCGTGATAGTGGCCCTGCTTACCAAGGTTATAGGCTGCGGTATCACGGCCAGGCTGTGCCGTTTCAAATGGATCGACTGCTTAAAGATAGGCGCAGGCATGATGACCAGAGGTGAAGTGGCGCTTATCATTACCAACAAAGGCCTGAATCTGGGAATAATAGATTCATCTTATTTTACGGCGGTGATAATGCTGATAATCATATCCAGCATATCTGTGCCCATTATCCTTAAGATACTGTATACCAAAGCGCCTGATCCTGTTGAGGAGATCACAGCGTCATCGTAACAGTTCATGTTATCCTGAGCGAAGGATCTTTATGGAGTCTATTATATGAAAAAAACTCTGTTTATGCTCACCCTGCTGGCGATGTTTTCGCTGGCAGCCTGCGGAAAAGAAGAGATCAAGGTGGTTACGCTTACGCCGGCAACGGACTTAAATCCCGGTGAATCCGTGCCTCAGCCTGAGGACAGCCCCCAGGAAGTCCGGCAGCAGGAGAATTGCGTCATCAGCTTTGCCAATCTGACCGGCAGGGATATCGAAAGTCTCAGCTTTTCGTTAGGGGGTGAGGCTGCAAGGGAAGTCCTGGGCGGTGAAATACTGCGGGACGGAGCTATGATCAGATGGGAAGGTGAGGCCATGGCGCTGATCGGCAGCAACCAGTGTGCGGATATCAGCGTTACCGCAAAGGCGAAAGACGGCACGGATATGAACTTTGCCCCCTATACATTGCTGGATCTTGAGAGCACCGATCTGGTGCTTACAAAAGACGAAGAGGGCTACAAGTTATATTTACAATAAGCCCTAAATCTGGTACAATGACTTCAAATCGTTAATTTTCAGAGGGGTTGCGTGATGATTTTTGTACCTACAGATGAACTTAAGAGCGGGATGAGGCTTGCGAAGCCCATCTTCAATAAGCAGGGTGTCATGCTCTATGAGCGTGATTCACGGATCACACTCCAGGGTATCAACAGTGTGCGCAACTTCGGCCTTATAGGTATTTATGTGCTGGAACCCGCAGAACCGCTGCCTCCCATGACAGAAGAGGACAGGGAATTTGAGCGTTTCCAGACTATGGCGGTATTCACCCTTAAGGATATACTCGGGGAGATACGCGACGGCGGCCAGCCCACCAGACTGGAAAGCCTTACCGCCGATATTGTCAGCCGTTTCGGCAATAATCCGTCAAAGTTTAATTTTACACAGAACCTCCGCAGTGTGGAGGATAATGTTTATAAGCATTCGCTGAACGTGGCTATACTGGCTGCAGCTATTTATAATAAGCTGGCGGTAAACCGTGAGGCGCAGCGCTGCTGTGTCATAGCTGCACTTCTTCATGATATAGGATCCCTCGATATACCCGATCCCATCAGCCGCAAAAAGGAAGCCGATCTTACGGATGAAGACAGGGAAGTTATCGAGCGCTGCAAGGAAGAAGGCTATCGCATGCTCAGGGAGAACTGCGATCTTGACAGCGAGATCATGCGTGATATCTCTTTCCTGCTGCGTGATCTTAAGGAGCTTAAGAACGGCGGCTATAAGGATATGCGCCAGCCGGATCTGCAGCTTGAAACCTTAAAGGTAGCCTGGTATTTTGATACACTTACAGCTATGAAATACGGCGAGGAGCCCAAGAGCGATATAGCGGCATACAAATTCCTGCATCATCCCCGCAACCGCATGAACCAGCAGGTGGTGCGTGCGCTTACCCAGGCCATCAATATAGTTCCCATGGGCTGCACCATTCAGTTCACAAACGGGGCAAAGGGTATAGTCCTTACGGAGAACGGTGATGATATACTGAGACCCTTTGTACTCAGCTTTAATGATAATCATGTATATAATCTTGCCGACGGTAAGGTGTACGAGAGCATGCAGATACAGGATGTATTAAAGACTATGGACAACCGTTATATCATGACGGATAAATTTGAGGAATACAGACAGGCGTTGAAAAACGGAGAGGCGAAAGTTATTCACCTGGGATGATAAATGACTGATAAGTTCACATCTATCGAAAATCTGTATGAAAACAGATTTCTGAATTTTTACCATATGGACGCGCTGACGGACTCCGGCAGGGCGTTCGATTATTTTTTTGTTTCAAGAAACGGCAAAGACAGGATAAGGATACTGACCGGATCGGATAAGCCGGAGGGATGCGTGATATATCCGCTGCTTAAGGAAGATCCGGAAAAGATAATACTGATACGCCAGTACCGCTATCCTCTGGGGAGATTTATCTATGAGCTGCCCGCGGGCCTTATCGAGGAGGGGGAGACCCCGACGCAGGCTGCAATAAGGGAGCTTAAGGAAGAGACCGGTTATGAACTGGAGCCGGTTACCGGAGATGAGATGTGGAACCGCCCGTTTTATATGGGCGCCGGTTATACTGATGAGAGTTCCGCCACGGTATTCGGCTATGCTAAGGGAAGCACGGTACGCACGCCCGAGGATACGGAGAGTATCAGTGTCATAGTTGCGGATAAGGCAGAGGTCCGCCGTATCATAAGGCAGGAGCAGGTTTCCCTGAGGATGGCTTTCCTCTGCATGAATTTCCTTAATTCGGATCCGCGTGATCCTTTTGCCTTTATCAGGAACTGTGAAGAAAAGCCTGAATAAGGCTCTTGCAGGACAGGAGTATAAGAAGAAATGTTAAGTTTAGATCTGTGCAGCGGAAAATGGGAAATGACCGACTGCGCTTCGGATAAAAAATATAAGGCGACTGCTCCGGGCAGTGTGCTTTCGGTGCTGCATTCTGCAGGTGAGATGGCAGATCCCTATCGCGGAGAAAATGAAAAAGAGCTGCTCCCTTTATTTGAAAAGGATTATGAGTTTTCAACTCATTTTAATATTCGCGGGGACATACTGCAGGAGGAGACCCAGGAGCTGGTATTTGAAGGACTGGATACCATTACGGAGATATATTTAAACGGAGAGAAGCTTGGTAAAACGAAGAATATGCATCGTACCTACCGCTTTTCCGTAAAGAATATCCTGCGCATGGGCGAGAATGATCTGAAGATACATTTCTTTTCACCGCTGAATTACATAAATGAACATAAAAGCAGCGGCCATAAAGAGATAAGCCACTGTGCCGGCGGAAGCCTGTACGGAAGCCATATGCTGCGTAAGGCCCACTCTTCTTTCGGCTGCGAATGGGGGCCTGTACTGCCTGATATGGGCATATTCCGCACCATCAAGATCGAAGCCTGGTCAAAGGTAAAGATCAGGGATGTCTATTTCTTCCAGGAGCATATAGACGGAAACGTCACGCTGTTTGTGGATCCCGTTATGGTATTCACCGACCCCATCCCGGTGGAGATGAGGATAGAGGTGAGCGGGGAGCCGCCTGTTGAGATAATGACGCGTATGCCGGATCCCGGAGTTATGGCTACGGAAAAAGGCGAAAACGAGATGGGGATACCCATTCATGAGCCTAAGCTGTGGTGGCCCAACGGTTGCGGTGAGCAGAACCTGTATGAAGTGAAGATAAGCCTGAAAAAAGCCAACAGGCTCTATGATGAAAAGACCTTCCGGGTGGGATTGCGCACCATAGAATTAAGCCATGCTGCCGATGAATATGGCGAAGAATTTTGTTTTATTGTAAACGGCAGGAAGATCTTTGCGCGCGGAGCGGGCTATATCCCTGAGGATGCGGTATATCCGGACATTACCATGGATAAGCAGCGAAAACTTCTGGATGCGGCGGAGGCGGCAGGCTTTAACTGTATCCGTGTATGGGGCGGCGGCGTTTATCCTTCTGATGCTTTTTATGATATCTGTGACGAGAAAGGGCTTATGATCTGGCAGGATCTGATGTTTGCCGGAAATGTCTATGACCTTACGTCAAAGTTCGAAAAGAGTATATTGGCCGAGACCAGGGATAATGTTTCGAGACTGCGGCATCATGCCTGTCTCGCACTGTGGTGCGGAAACAGCGCTTTGGAGAGTGACTGGGTAAACTCGGAAAGCTTTAAGAAACATGCGCCAGCCCTTAAGGCGGATTATATAAAGATGTTTGAATACCTTCTGCCGAAGAAAGTGAGGGATGAGGATGAGAGTACCGCCTGGTGGCCTTCATCGCCTTCATCCGGCGGTTCTTTCGACAGTCCCGGTGATGAGAGCAGGGGAGACGCCCATTACTGGGAGGTTTGGCGCGGGCTTAAGCCCTATACGGAATATGGCAGGCATCATTTCCGATTTTTGTCGGAATTCGGATTCCAGTCTTTCCCTTCATACAAGACAATAAAGAGCTTTACCGGTGCAGATGACCGCAATCCTTTCTCGCCTGTGATGGAAAGTCATCAGAAAGAGGAATCTGCCAACGGAAAGATAGTGCATTACATATCGGAGAGTTTCCGTTATCCTAAAAACTTTGAGCAGCTGATATATGTAAGCCAGATATTACAGGGTATGGCTGTGGAATATGCAGTGGATCATTTCCGGCGTGAACGCGGCCGGTGCATGGGCACCCTTTACTGGCAGCTTAATGATAACTGGCCGGGAGTGAGCTGGTCTTCCATCGATCATGCGGGAAGATGGAAAGCGCTGCATTATATGGCTAAACGCTTTTACGCCCCAGTAGCGGGAAGCCTGCTGACAGAAGGGCGCACCGTTACCTCCTATGTGGTCAATGACAGTTCCGAGGTGATAAGGGTCAGGATAAGGCTGACTTTGTTCTCCACCGACGGACAGGAGCTCATGCGCTTTACCGATGACGGCAGGCTGGAACCGGGCGCAGTCTATAAGGGGCAGAAAAGAGATTTTGAGAAACTGTCAGCTAAGGATCCCAGACAGATATATCTGCTGGCTGAATATGATTACAACAATATCAGTTTCACAAAAGAAACGGTATTTGTGCCCTATAAATATCTGGACCTTAAGAAACCGGATATCTCTGTGGAGGTAAGGGAGACGGAGGAAAACTGGGAGATAGTGCTTTCATCCGACGTCTATGCACCGTTTGTTATGCTGGATCTTAAGGAAGCAGATGCGGTATTTTCCGATAACGCATTTTCCCTTCATAAGGGAAAGGAGCGCATCATCACCGTAGCAAAGTCGGAAGTAAGCACGGACTTTGCGGACGCGGAGGAATTCCGCGAACAGCTCGTGATCTACGATTTATATAATTCATATTAAAAGCAGGGAGGAGTAGCATATGCCGATTACAATTAACGCCGGACAGCGCATCTTTAAACTGGATACCCCCAATACCAGTTATATCTGCGCGGTTTCCGATGAGCCCGGTTATCTTGGACATGTATATTATGGTACGCGCATCGTGGATGAGGATGTAACGTATCTGCTGCGGACCGCGGAGAATCCCTATGTTCCTTCGCAGAACAGGAGGGATAAGTTAAGTTTCATGGATTGTTATCCCTTTGAGTATCCTGCCCACGGTACAGGCGATTTCCGGGAATGTGCCCTTAAAGTGCGCACAGAAGAAGGGTATACAGCCTGCGAGCTTCATTATGCGGGGTATAGTCTCGAAGATTCCGTAAGCGGACCCATGCCAGGAGTGTATGGGGAAAACGGACAGGTTCTGACCATAGAGCTTAAGGATGAGTGTCTGGGGCTTAAGGTACTGCTTAAATATACCGTCTTTGATGACTGCGACGCCATTATCCGTCACACTGAGATCATCAGTACCGGCATGACTCTTTATCTCGAGCGCGCCCTGTCTGCATCCTTTGATATGGATAACGACGGCTGTGAGCTGATCACTCTGAACGGGACCTGGGCCAGGGAGAGGCATATAGACAGAAAGCCCATAGCCCATGGTTTCCAGGGCGTGTATTCCGGCAGAGGCGAGACCTCACACCAGCACCAGCCATTTCTGGGCATAGTATCGAAGGACTGCACGTATATAAGCGGTGAGGCCATAGGCGTAAATCTTATATATTCCGGGAACTTTTACGCCGGCGTATATGAAGGGCAGTTTGATAACCTGCGGATCATGACCGGTATCAATCCGGAGGACTTTGAATGGAAGCTTGGAGCAGGAGAAAGCTTTACCACTCCCCAGACGGCGCTGGTATATTCGAAAGAGGGACTGGGCGGCATGAGCAGGGCTTTCCATGATCTGTACCGCAACCATTTGATCAGATCTACTTGGAAAGATAAGGCCAGACCCATACTTATCAATAACTGGGAAGCGACATATTTTGACTTTAACGAAGAAAAGCTGCTTGCCATTGCAAAAGAGGCGGCGGACAGCGGCATAGAGATGCTGGTCATGGATGACGGCTGGTTTGGCAGAAGGAATGACGACAACAGCTCTCTGGGAGACTGGTTTGTAAATGAGGATAAACTGAAGGGCGGACTTAAGAAACTGGTGGACGGCGTAAACGCCCTTGGACTTAAGTTCGGCATCTGGTTCGAGCCCGAAATGATAAGCCCGGATTCGGATCTGTACCGTGCACATCCCGACTGGGCCATAGCCGTACCCGGCAGGACTGCGGGACTGGCCAGGAACCAGTATGTACTGGATATAAGCAGAAAAGAAGTCAGGGATCATGTTTTTAAAGTTTTATCCGATATATTAGATAACGCTAATATCGAGTATGTTAAGTGGGATATGAACAGGCCCCTCAGCGATCTGGCATCCCTTGAGCTGCCGGCTGACCGTCAGAAGGAGCTTTCCCACCGTTATGTGCTGGGTGTTTATGAGCTTCAGGGCAGGCTGATGGAGAGATATCCCGGGCTGCTGCTGGAAAACTGTTCCGGCGGCGGAGCGCGTTATGACGCAGGAATGCTCTGCTACAGTCCGCAGATATGGTGCTCCGACGATACGGATGCCATTGAACGCCTGATGATACAGGAAGGCACTGCGCTGGTATATCCCCTTTCCACTATGGGAGCCCACGTGAGTGACTGCCCCAATCATACCGTGGGCAGGGTTACTCCTTTTGAGACCAGAGGATATGTGGCTCTTGCCGGAACCTTTGGCTACGAGCTGGATATCACCCGCATCCCCGCGCAGGACAGGGCTATGATACCCGGGCAGGTTAAAATGTACCATATGTATCATGAGCTGGTGGCGGCGGGAGATTATTACCGTATCGCTTCGTATTCGGAAAACAGGCTCTATGACAGCTGGATGTGCGTAAAGAAGGATAAGAGCGGGGCGCTGCTCACCTTTATACAGGTCATGGGCAGGGCTAACTGCCATTCACGCAGGATAAAACTGCAGGGACTCGATCCCGGAAAGACATACAGGATATACCGCTTTGATATGGAGAGCGTAAGCGAGCAGCCTTACGGTCCGGAAAAAGCATACCGCGGCGACACGCTTATGAATGCAGGCATCATAATAAACAGCCTGTGGGGCGACTATAAGGGGATATTGCTGCATATCATCAGCGAAGGATCTTAATGAGGAAACAGCCATGAGAAAGAAAAAAAACAGGATCATTATCAAGACCGTAACAGCATTCATGCTGACATTTCTGCTTGTTTTAAGCAGCTATGCTCCCCGCGCGGCAGCAGAGGGAGAGGAGGCCGGACAGCCTTCTCCCGTACCTACGCCTGCAGCGGAGGAAACGGATATTGTTCCTGATGCGGAAGAGGAAGCGCCTGTTCCCACTGCGGCAGAAGACTGTGATGCAGATGATACTGATGAAGCCACGCCCACTCCGGCAGAGGAAGACAGCGAAGCCGGCGAATCGGGGATCCAGGGCAAAGCTTCACCTACTCCCACGCCTTTTCAGATACAGGAAGCAGAGATAAAACTGGCTTTTACCTCTGCCATATATACAGGATATGATATAACCCAGGAAGTGGTCAGCGTTGAGTGGAACCATAAGATACTCACTAAGGGAAAGGATTATGTTGTAACCGGAGCCCTGGTAAAGAAGGAAGTAGGAACTTATACAGTCTCTGTTTTAGGTACCGGCGAATACAGCGGTATGGCTAGCGCCAGCTGGAGTATCGTGGCGCCTACGCCTACTCCTACGCCCAGCGTCGAGCCTGAGGAGCCCACGGGACCGGCAGAGCCTACCGAAGTTCCCACTCCCGCAGAGCCCACGCCTATCCCGGACCCGGGATACAGGGTTATAGGGGTACAGGGAAAAACCTATACAGGCTCAAAGATCACCCAGGATGATATGATAGTCAAGTATGACGGTCTTCTGCTGGCCAGGGGCAAGGATTATACCGTTAAATACAAGAATAATGTAAACGCCGGCGTGGCCAGCGTGGTCATAAAAGGCAAGGGCAATTATAAGGGAAGCTGCGAGGTGGAATTTACCATCGTGCCGGCGGATATAAATGAATGTGATGCGCCGGAAGAGCTGAGACTGTCTTCGGGAGCCGGTATGTCCGAAAAGATCCCCGTTATCAAATGGGGGAATAAGATCTTAAAACGCCTGCGTGATTATGAGATGAGTATCGAGCCCGACCGAATGAACGAGCCCGGGACTTATGATGTGTTCCTTATGGGCGTTAACAACTATTCCGGCAGCAGACTTATGAAAGTCACCATCATGGATGGGATTTCCGTAAAGAAGCTGAGCCTGGGCAGGATACGGGACCAGCAGTGGACCGGCGCCGAGATAATGCCCGCTGTTGACATCAAGTATAAGAACGAGACAGTCACAAGGGGCATAGACGTAACCTATGAAAACAACATAGATGCGGGAACGGCTTATCTGGTGATAACCGGCAATAATGAACCTTTTAAGGAAAATGTACGTTTTGCGGGACAGGTTAAGGTGCCCTTTAAGATAAAGGGAAGGAATCTCTCCGACGCCGTGATAAAGGTAGAAAAGACGGTATATACCGGCTATGCCTGCACTCCCCGCGTTACCGTCAAGCTGGGCTCAAAGGAGCTGGTGGAGGAGATAGATTATACCGTAAGCTTTACAGGCAATAAGAGAGTCGGCACAGCCAACGTTATAGTAAAGGGCTGCGGCGGATACACCGGAAAGGCCAGAGCAGAGTTTGAGATCCTGCCCTGTAACATAAATAACAGCAATATAAGGATAGATCTGCCCACACGTGTCTATTATGAAAAGGGCGGGGCCAAACCCAAGCCGGAGATAACCTATAATAATCTGCTGCTGGTAGCAAACAGGGATTATACCGTGAAATACAGCAATAAAAGGGAAGCGGGGGATATTTTTACCGTAGAGATAGCCGGGATCAATAATTATGAAGGTTTAGTCAAAAGAGAGGTTATGTGTTATACAAAGCCCCTTGATATGACCGTATCCATGACGCCTGATATCAAATGGAAAAAGAATACCCTTGTATCACGTTATATCTCAAGACCCGTGCTTGTAGATACCAACGGAAAGCGGCTTGAAGCAGGTAAGGATTATTATGATGACTTTGCATATTTTGATGTGCTGGGAAATCCCCTGGACCGCAGCGAATACATGCCCCAGGGACGAGAGATATTTATCCGGGTCAAGGGCAAGGGTAATTACAGCGGGACGATATTCGTAAGTTACCGCGCCGTTCCGGATATGATCAGCAGGGTCAGCTTTAAGGTGGATCCGCAGACCTATACCGGCTACGCCGTAGAACCCGGACAGCTTTCCGTGACGACATCCATCGAGACCGGGGAGTATGAGATATTATATTATCAGAATAATGTAAAGGCCGGGACAGCCACCATGGTGGTACACGGACTGGGCCAATATGGTGGATTTAAGAAGGTAAAATTCAGCATAGTCAAGTACAGATTGACGGATTAAATGCTTGTATTATGCCCCTGATATGTGGTAAAATATCGTAGTTTATAAGAAAGGTCCGGGAGGAGTAAAAATGGCTAGTTCACAGCTCGTAGCTTTGTTAACTATCTTTGGCGGAGCATTGATCATAATATTGGCAGTGGTAATTTCGGTTGTGAGTACCGTTGTCAGCTCCGTGGCATCTGCGGTAGATGATGAAGAGGAGTAACAATGGCAGATAAGACAGGCAGAAAAGTCATGCACGATGAGGGCTGCAATGTGCAGTCCTCTGTTCGTATTAAGCCCAAGAAACCGTCCCTGTACAAGGTAATAATGCTGAACGATGATGTAACCACAATGGACTTTGTGGTGGAGATATTAAAGGATATCTTCGGCAAGAGCAATGAAGAGGCGGTTGCACTTATGCTTAAGGTGCATCATGAAGGCCGGGCAGTGATAGCGGTTTATATTTACGATATAGCAAAGACAAAACAGCGGCAGGCATTGGAACGGGCAAAGGCAAACGGTTTCCCCTTCCGCATCGATATAGAGAGTGAATGAGGATAAGCTTATGATGTTTGATGATATGACAGAAAAAGTGATGCAGAGTATGCTTTTTAAGGCGTCCCAGATGGGGAGTGAATTCGTTACCCCCGAGCATGTTCTGTATACCTGTCTTGATCTGCCTGTATTTAAAAAGGCGCTGGTCATGAACGGGGGAGATCCCAAGGTATTAAAGGATGATCTTGAGGATTTCCTGAAGAACATGCTGCCTGCCACCAAAAAGACTGAGAATGAGGATATCCGCAGCATAGGCGACCGTATCTCCGACTCTTTTGCGCAGATGATAGAGATGGCAGTGGAAGTGGCGGAGCGCACCGGAAGCAAGCATATATGCATTTATCATGTGATCTATGCCATGAGCAGGCTGGAAGAGAGCTTTGCGGAGTTTTTCTTAAGCCAGCAGGTGGGCAAGATAAGCGACCTGGTGTCTACGCTGGAACTGCTGATAGCAGGCAGTACGCCGCAGCTGCCCTATGATGAAAATCTGGGCGATGAAGATATGGGCGCGCCGGAGGATTTTGTGCTGGAATACGCCAGACTCATGAACGAAATGGCTGGAGACAGGAATCCACTGATAGGAAGGGATCAGGAGCTGGACCGTATCATACGTATACTGCTCCGCAAGGAAAAGAACAATCCTCTTCTGATAGGTGAACCCGGCGTGGGCAAGACCAGCATAGTTTACGGACTGGTGGAGCGTATTGAAAAGGAAGAGGTGCCCGAAGGACTTAAGAAGGCGCCTGTTTATGCTCTTGAAGTGGGCGCGTTGCTGGCAGGAACGCAGTACCGCGGTGATTTTGAGAAGCGTTTCCTTGATATAATGGATGCTCTTGAAGACATGGAAAGTCCCATAGTATTTGTGGACGAGATACACAACCTTATAGGTGCCGGATCGGCAGGCAGCGGCGGAATGGATGCTTCCAATATGATGAAGCCCTATCTTGAAGGCGGAAACATCCGTTTTATCGGCACTACAACCTATGATGAGTATAAGAAATATTTTTCAAAAAACGCTACTCTTTCCAGGCGTTTCCAGAAGGTGGATATAAAAGAACCGACGGAAGATGAAGCTTTAAAGATTTTGGAGGGAATAAAAAGCAGTTACGAGCATTATCATAATGTGAAGTACGGAAAGGATGTACTCTCGCATGCGGTACATCTGAGTAAGGAATTCATAGGCGGCAGGTATCTGCCGGATAAAGCCATAGACCTTATAGATGAGGCTGCGGCCTACAGGCGCATGCATCCGCTGACGGGGCAGAAGAAACAGACCGTGGGTAAGGATGTTATAGAGACAGTACTGGCAGAAGTGGGCAATATACCCAAACAGACTGCCGGACAGTCCGAGCTTGACGGTTTAAGAGACCTTTATGAGCGCATAACAAAGAGTATCTACGGCCAGGAAGAGGCTGTCCGCAGGATAACGGACGCCATCTGTATGTCCAGGGCCGGGCTGCTTGCAGAGAATAAGCCTATTGCAAGCTTCCTGTTTGTGGGTCCTACCGGCGTTGGTAAGACCGAAGTGGCAAAGGTGCTTGCGAAGGAACTGGGAGTTGAGTTCATCCGTTTCGATATGAGCGAATATGCCGAGAAACATACGGTTTCAAAGCTGATAGGTTCTCCTGCGGGTTATGTGGGTTATGACGACGGAGGACTGCTGACGGATGCCATAAGGAAAACGCCTCACTGCGTATTACTGCTGGATGAGATAGAAAAGGCACATCCCGATATCTATAATGTGCTGCTGCAGGTTATGGATTATGCTTCACTTACCGATAACCGCGGCCAGAAGGCGGATTTCCGCAATGTTATCATCATAATGACCAGCAATGCGGGTGCCAGGATGATAGGAAAGCAGAATATAGGCTTTGGCGCCGGCAGGTTTAATGACAGCGTGATGATGGAAGAGGTTAAGCGGGTGTTCACTCCCGAATTCCGTAACCGTTTAAGCGCCATAGTCACTTTCAACCACATGAACAGCCGCATGGCAGGCCAGATAACGGACAAGAAGATAGGAGAACTCTCCGAGCGCTTAAAGAACCGTAAGGTGGAGATACATGTGGAAGATGATGCAAGGGACTATATCATCAAGCGGGCCATCTCAAAGGATTACGGCGGACGTGAGATAGAGCGTATCATCGACGGCGAGGTCAAACCCCTCTTCGTATCGGAGATATTATTCGGCAGCTTAAAGAACGGCGGGGATACATATCTTGTCATGAAAGAAGGCAAACCTGCGCTTGACAGTAAAAAGCCCGCCAAAGGGAAAAAGGCTGTCCGGGCAAAAGAGAACAAAAGCGATAAGAAAAAGTCAATAGATACCAAGGATCTGCTTGGCGGTAAGAAGAAAGTCGGGCAGAAAGTACGCCGCGGCAGCAGAAAAGATGAGGAAGAATAAACAGTGAGCGAATTTGATTATCTGATAGTCGGAGCTGGCATATACGGCGCCGTGTTTGCCCATGAGGCAAAGCAGGCAGGAAAAAAGGTGCTGGTGATCGAAAAGCGTGACCATATCGCCGGTAATATCTACAGCGAGGATGTGGAAGGCATACAGGTGCATAAATACGGCCCTCATATCTTTCATACCGCTGACAGGGTCGTATGGGACTATATGGGTAAGTTTACGGAGTTCAACCGATATACAAACAGTCCCATAGCCCGCTATAAGGACGAGCAGTATAATCTGCCCTTTAACATGAACACCTTTCATCAGATGTGGGGAGTAAAGACCCCTGAAGAGGCAAAGGCTAAGATAGAGGAGCAGAAGAAGGAAGCGGGCATCACGGAGCCGAAGAACCTTGAGGAACAGGCTATAAGCCTGGTGGGCCGTGATATTTACGAAAAGCTTATAAAGGGCTATACGCAGAAGCAGTGGGGACGTCCCTGCAGCGAGCTGCCGGCTTTTATAATCAGACGTCTGCCTGTACGTTTTGTTTATGACAATAATTATTTCAACGATCCTTATCAGGGTATACCCATCGGCGGCTACACAAAGATAGTGGAACGTATGCTGGAGGGCATAGAAGTAAGGACCGGCTGTGATTATTATTCCGACAGGGCGTATTATGATTCGCTGGCGGATAAAAAGGTTTTCACCGGCATGGTGGATGAGTATTTCGGTTATGAATACGGTACCCTTGAATACAGGAGCCTGCGTTTTGAAACCGAAGTGCTGGATATTGAGAACTATCAGGGCAATACCCTGGTAAACTACACCGAGTATGAGATCCCTTATACCCGCATAATAGAGCATAAGCATTTTGAATTCGGTGCCCGGAACGGGAATGTGAACCCTAAGACCGTGATAACCAGGGAGTATCCGGCTGCATGGAAGAAGGGCGATGAGCCTTATTATCCCATCAATGATGAGAAGAACAATTCTCTTTATGAGAAGTACAGTGCCCTGGCAAAGAAAGAGGGTAATGTGCTCTTCGGCGGAAGGCTTGGCATATACCGTTATCTGGATATGGATAAGGTGGTGGCTCTGGCGTTAAAGGATGCCCGTGAAAACTTGTAAAGTGCGGGCAAAATTGTTATAATGGTTGACATAATTTTTTGAGAGGAGTTATATCATGGTTCTTGACGGAAAAACCGTACTGGTCACCGGAGGTACAGGTTCCTTCGGAAAGTGCTTTGCGCGTTATGCACTGACCCGTACGAATGTTAAAAAGATAATAGTTTATTCCAGAGATGAATATAAGCAGTTTGTGATGCAGAACGAATTTAAGGAATATGCCGACAGGCTGCGTTTCTTTATAGGCGATGTAAGGGATCTGGAGCGTATGCGCAGGGCAGTTAAGGGCGTGGATTATATAGTGCACGCTGCAGCCTTAAAGCAGGTACCGGCCTGTGAATACAATCCCAATGAGGCGATAAAGACCAACATCCACGGCGCCATGAACGTTATAGAAGCTGCACTTGATTCGGACGTGCAGAAGGTGGTGGCTCTTTCTACAGATAAGGCAGTTAATCCCGTAAACCTTTACGGCGGCACCAAGCTGGTAAGTGACAAGCTCTTTATTGCGGCGAATGCTTATGCCGGTTCCGGCGATCTGGCGTTCTCCATAGTCCGCTACGGTAACGTGGCCGGCAGCAGGGGCTCTGTGATCCCTCTTTTCAAAAGTATGATCGAGAGAGGCGAGACCAAGCTGCCCATCACAGACTACCGCATGACTCGTTTCTGGATATCCCTGGAACAGGGAGTTGAGCTGGTGTTAAAAGCCCTTGAAGAGAGCGTAGGCGGCGAGACTTTCATAAGCAAGATCCCTTCCTTTAAGATAACCGATCTGGCAGAGGCTATGCTTCCCGGCTGTGAAAAGCCCGAGATAGGCAACAGGGGAGGCGAAAAGCTTCACGAGATCATGGTGACCGTTGAGGATTCACTGACTACCTATGAATATGAGAAGCACTTTATCGTATATCCCCAGATGGTATGGAGCGAGAAGAGAGCGATAACGCCCAGCGGAAAGAAAGTGCCTGATGGCTTTTCCTACAGTTCGGGCAATAACACCGAATGGCTCAGCGTGGATCAGATAAAAGAGCTGCTGAAGACCGTATAACGGGGGAGTGAGATGAACCATCATTATCTTAGAAATGCCCTTCCGACGGATCGTGGCAGATATCTGAACTGGCTTAAGGACGAGGAGCTCCGCAAGAGTTCCTTCGGTTTGGAGCAGAATGACTATGAAAACGACAGAGCCTGGTTTGAGGCGCTGCTGAAAGATGAAGAAACAGACAAGCTGGTCTATATGGACTTCTTCATGGCTCTGGGTGAGGCCAGAGTTATCCCTTCCGAGGATGAAGAAGGCGTGGGACTGGTTTCATTAAGCGTATCCCGTGAATTCAGGGGACAGGGCGTAGAGGCAGAGATGTTCGACGCCCTGAAGGAAAAATTAAAAGATAAGTATAAAAAGCTGGTGACTGTGGATGTGCCGGAAGATGTGTTAAAGCCGGCGCCTCCAAAAGAGCGTGACGGGCGTTTTGAGATACTTCGTATCCTGGCCATGTTCATGATAATCACCATGCATTATCTGGGCAACGGCTTTCTCTTAAATCCGCTTTCTACGGATAAGACGCCTGCAAATATCGGGTTCTGGGCGGTAGAGGCTTTATGCCTGGCTTCCGTTAACGTATATGTGATGATAAGCGGCTACTATTCCGTAGATATCCGCTTTTCCCTTCGCAAGTTCATAAAACTCTGGTGTGAGATACTATTCTATAGCGTATTTATAGGACTCATCTGTTTTGCAACGGGAATAGAGAGTTTTGAAGAACATGCAAATCTCTATGAACTGCAATATCTGGTATTCCCCGTAAGCAACGGCCATTACTGGTTTGCAACGGCCTACATGATGCTGATGCTTATCGCGCCTTTCCTGGGCAGGGGCTTTAAGGCTCTTAACAAGCTCCAGCATGGCTTTATCCTGATAGTGCTGCTGGTATTTACCTGCGTTTTCAAGAGCATTTTCCCCATGCATATGCTGGGACTTGAAGATCACGGCTGCAGCCTGCAGTGGTTTATAACGCTGTATGTGCTGGCTGCATACATACGTCTCTACGGTCTGCCTTTCTGTAAGACAAAGGCAGGATCGATAATATCCTATGTTTTCTATGCGCTGCTGATAGTTCCCTGCATAATCGTTATGTACGGTCTGGAATCCGGCGATCTGGAGGGGATACATTTCGGCAACGCAAGCCTCCTGGTGGACGATTACAATCATCTGCTGGTGCTCTTATCAAGCATCGGCCTGTTCATGTTCTTTGTACACATGAAGCCCATAAAGGGCAAGGCTGCGGCTGTCATCTCAAAGATATCCGCCTGCACCTTTGGCGTTTACCTGTTACACGCCCATCTCTATCTGGAGAACGAATGGCCTGTCTGGTTTAATGTGTTCGCGCCCAGGCATGCCCTGCGTCCCGTGCATCTGATCGCAACGGTGCTGGTAATCTTTGTGGTCTGCTGTATCATAGATCTGATCAGGCAGATCATCTTCAATGTGTTTGAAAGTCTTTGTGACTGGGCTCTGGGGATCTATTATGCAAAGAAGGAAGTCTGGGATTACCTGATAGCCGGATTTGCGGCTACGGTAATGAGCTGGCTTACCTATATCATTTTTGCGCAGTATGCATTCTCGTTTATGGAAGATACCTGGAGAGTGCTGCTGGGCAATGCGGCAAGCTGGACCATAACGGTGATCTTTGCTTATGTGATCAACAGGGTATTCGTATTCCACAGTGAGAAGACCGGCTTTAAGGCTATTTCGAAGGAGTTTCTTGAATTCGTTGCAGCCAGGCTTTTCTCCTTCGGACTGGAGGAGGCTATCATGTTCTTCTTCGTAACGCTGCTTAAGTGGAACGAGCTGCTGGTCAAGGTTCTTATCGCGAGCATAGTGGTTATCGTTCTTAACTATATCTTAAGCAAGCTGTGGATATTCAAGGCTCCCGCAGAGGAGAAGAAAAAGGAATGAAACGGATAAGCCTCTCCGACAAGTGCATACTGATCACGGGAGCAGCGGGATTTATCGGCGCAAATCTGGTGCTTAAGCTTTTAGAGCGCAGTGAGCATAAGAACATGCTGATCCTGGGCGTCGATAATATGAATGACTACTATGATGTGGCCATCAAAGAATACCGCCTTAAACAGATAGAAAAGGCTGCAGCAGGCTCTGCTTCAAAGTGGGTGTTTTTTAAAAACAGCATAGCGGATGAGGCTTTTATCAAAAGTCTTTTTGAAAAGTATGATATTAAAATCGCAGTCAATCTGGCAGCCCAGGCGGGAGTCAGATATTCCATAGAAAATCCCGATGCCTATATGGAAGCGAATATAATGGGATTTTACCGTATACTGGAGGCATGCAGGCACAGCGAAGTCGAGCATCTGGTATACGCCTCATCTTCATCTATCTATGGAGATTCTGCCGATATACCCTACAGGGTGGATGCGCCTACGGAGCATCCCGTATCCCTTTATGCGGCTACCAAGAAGAGCGATGAGCTGCTGGCGCACGCCTACAGCAAGCTTTATGAGATACCCTCTACAGCGCTGCGTTTCTTTACCGTATACGGACCTGCCGGCAGGCCGGATATGGCTTATTTCGGCTTTACTGATAAGCTGCGCAGGGGGGAGAAGATAAAGATATTCAATCACGGCAACTGCCGCCGGGATTTTACCTATGTTGACGACGTGGTGGAGGGCATCATCAGGGTGATGCAGGGCGCCCCGGAAAGGAAGAAGGGTGAGGACGGCCTGCCGCTGGCACCCTACGCTATCTATAACATAGGCAATTCAAAGCCCGTGGATCTGATGGAGTTCATAGACATACTGGCAGAAGAACTGAAGGCAGCCGGGGTGCTTCCGGAGGATTTTGACGTTAAAGCCCATCAGGAACTGCTGCCGATGCAGCCAGGGGATGTGGCGGTGACCTATGCGGATACTTCCGCCCTTGAGCGTGACTACGGTTACAGGCCTTCCACAGCTTTGAGGACGGGGCTTAAGAATTTTGCAAAGTGGTATAAGGAGTTTTATCTGTCTTGAGTAAAGAGAAGAAAGCCACAGGAGTAAACATGACCGTCACTATGGTCGTTTTTCCCCTGCTGCTTTTTTTATTTGCACTGATAGGAGCGGGGCAGGGGACGGATCTTTCCGATACCATGTACAGCGCCTGCAATTATGCTTTTTTTGACAGCGATATAAGCAGCTGGCATTTTGCAACCTTTCTTGCAAATCTTCTGGGACGGGGCTTTTATCTGATATGCGGCGGCAGGCTTATAGGGCTCAAACTGCTCTGCAGCCTTGTTCCGGCGGGAACAGCCATACTGGTCTATTTCATGCTTAAGGACCGCATACATCCTTATCTTCTGTTTCCGGCGCTGCTCATCACCCTGGGACTTAACTGGAGCCCTTCCGTGATATTATACCAGCATTTAAGTTATCTGGCGCTTACGGCCGGGGCGCTGATCCTTTTTTACGCCATGGGTAAAAGGGACAGGCGTTTTATGGCGCTGGCAGGCTTAGTGCTGGGACTGGGTCTTGGAGTGAGGATATCTAACCTTACCCACTGTGCCCTGATAATATATGTGATATGGGATGACCTGCGGGGGAAGCAGGCAAAGCGGCTGGCTGCGGATATACTCTGCTGTGTGGGCGGATATGCCGCCGGGGCGGCCCTTGTATTTCTGCTTATGCTGATCAGCGGAGGCACGGATGGCATAATGCGTATGACCTCCTGGATAGCAGGTCTTCTTGGCGGCAGCAGCGGGGAGGGGGAATATACCCTTAAGGATATGATCCTCACCACAGCGGATAATTATCTGGGGAATCTTCTGTATGCGCTGATACCTGCAGCCGGCGTGGCAGCAGGCAGTATAATGTTTAAGCTGATAAAGCCCGGGATGAAGATCACTGCACAGTTTGTCTACAGCGGGGGTATCGGTCTTATATTCTTTTATTATTACCGAAACGGGGTATATGACTTTAAGTATCACAATGTGGGTGCCATCTTCCGCATTTCAGTGGTGATACTGATATTGCTGATGGTCCTGGATATATGGGTGCTGATCGATAATAAGTTTTCGGCAAAGGAAAAGGGACTTGCCCTTCTTGCTCTGATAACCCAGCTGATCACGCCTCTTGGAAGCAATAATCATCTTTATTCCTGCATTAACTGTATGTATCTGCTGATGCCGGTGGGAGTGCATCTTTTTGCACGGCTTATCCGCAGACGCTGCAGGGATAAATGCTGGCATTATCCGCTGCTTTATATGGGAGTTTCACTGGTACTGCTTTTGCTGGTACAGAGCGCCCTTTTCCATGTGAATTACGCTTTTAAAGACGGCACGGACGGAAGCTGGCGTGAATACAGGATAGGCAAAGAAGGCCCTGTTATGCTGCAGGGTATGTGTACCTCCTATGAGAGGTTCAGTTCCATAAAAAATGTATGCGATATGATAACCCTTACCTGCCCGGAGGGAGAGCCCATGCTCACATACGGGGATATTCCGGGACTTCATTATATAATGAATATGCCTCCTGCCGTATCCACTGCCTGGCCGGATCTGGAGAGCTATTCCGCAGAGCAGTACAAGGAAGAACTGGCGCAGATAGAAGGATATCCCGTCTGCGTGATAACGAAGGAAGCGGATGATATGTCTGTGCGCGAAAGAGATATGCAGGATAAAAAACTTTCATATTTATTCGCATTCCTATATAATAACGGATATGAAAAGATATATGACAAAAAAGGTTTTGTGATATACGAAAGGAAATGATCATGAGGATTAATTTTAATGTACCGCCCCATACGGGTAAAGAACTGGATTATATAAAGGAGTGCATAGTTGCGGAAAAGATCTGCGGCGACGGCGCATTTACAAAAAAATGCAATGCCTGGATAGAGGAGCGTACCGGAGTAAAGCGGGCCCTGCTCACCACTTCCTGCACACATGCCACCGAAATGGCGGCGCTTCTTCTGGATATAAAAGAAGGTGATGAGGTGATCATGCCCTCCTATACCTTTGTATCCACGGCTGATGCATTTGTCCTCCGCGGTGCAAAAGCGGTATTTGTGGACGTTAGACCCGATACCATGAACATCGATGAAAAGCTGATAGAAGCTGCAATTACCGAAAAGACAAAGGCTATCGTGCCCGTTCATTATGCCGGCGTAGCCTGTGAAATGGATACCATAATGGATATAGCAAAGAAGCATTCCCTGTATGTGGTGGAGGATGCCGCCCAGGGCGTTATGGCATATTACAAGGGCAAAGCACTTGGAAGCATAGGCGATATGGGCTGTTTCTCTTTCCATGAGACCAAGAATTACAGTATGGGTGAAGGCGGCGCGCTGCTCCTCAGAGACGAAAAATACTCCGATATGGCAGAGATAATAAGGGAAAAAGGAACCGACAGGAGCCGCTTCTACCGCGGTCAGGTAGATAAGTATACCTGGCAGGAAGCAGGATCCTCCTATCTTCCCAGTGACATGAACGCCGCTTACCTGTATGCCCAGCTTGAGATGGCGGATGAGATAAACAATGCCAGATTAAAGATCTGGAACACCTATTATAAGGAGCTTAAGGATCTGGCAGATCAGGGAAAGCTGGAACTTCCCGTTGTGCCGGAAGGCTGCGTTCACAATGCGCACATGTTTTATGTAAAGACCGCAGATCTGGAAGAGAGGACCGCCCTTAAGGCGCATCTGGCCGAAAAAGGCATACTGGCGGTATCTCATTACGTACCGCTTCATTCTTCGCCCGCCGGTAAGAAGTACGGACGTTTTGCCGGTGAGGATAAGTACACTACAAAGGAAAGCGACAGGCTGCTGCGTCTGCCCATGTATTTCGGCCTTACGGAAGATCAGAATGAGTATATCATCGACAGCGTAAAGGAGTTTTACGCATAAGATATGAGTATGGATGAGGAAAGAGAGCAGATAGAGCAGGCTCCGGCAGAGGATGAAGGACCGGAACATGCAGAGAGCGTTTCAACCGCAGAGGACGGGGATAAGGCTTCCCGAAAAAAGCTGCTGTTAAATACAGGTCTGCCGGTTCTGCTCACCATCATATTCTTTTTGATCCCTCTCTTTTCTAAGACCCCGGTATACGCCCTTAATGACGATATACAGATAAGGGACATACTTTCCGGAGCCTATGGCGGCAGTCCCGATCTGCATACGGTATATATGGGGGCTGTTCTGTCCGGAATTCTGGCATTTCTTTATACCGTGCTTCCTTTCGTACCCTGGTATGGTCTGTTTTTATGCGCTGCTCCGGCAGCGGTTTTTCTGATAGTCAGTTTAAAGATAATGAAGAGCGAAAAAGCGCTTCTTATAAAGGCGCTCGTCCTCTGCATGCTTTCAGGGCTTTGTCTCTGGCTTATGTATCCATTGTATATAATGCCTCATTATACGCTGGTGGCGGCGGTATTTGCGGCCGGAGCTCTCTGGCTTATGATGGACAGGGATATGACGGGAGGAGTGATACTGCTGCTCATATGCCAGCAGGTAAGGCAGCAGGTTTTTTTGATGCTCGTGCCCTTTGCGGCTGCCGTTATCCTGCTCACATTTATTGAAGATAAAGAAAAACGCAGCGGGCTTAAAAAGCCTCTTCTCATATTTGCCGCGGGTTTTGCGGCGTTGTTTATCATAAATGCAATAGCCTATGCCGGCAGTACCTGGCGGGATTATCTTAAGCTGAATGATGCCAGAACAAAGCTTTATGATTATACCGGGGTCTGGGAGAGCAGCGCAGCCCTTGAACATTATGCGCGGGCAGGTGTGAGCAGGGAGGATTATCCTTTCTACCGCGAATATGACCTGCTGCCTGTGAAAGGCGCGGATATTGCCACCTTGAAAGCCATGGCCGATTATCGTGAGGAGGGCAGGCAGCCGGCGGGGATGGAACGCTTTAAGGATGTGATACGTTCGCTGGGACGTTTCTATCTTACAAGCAATGGAAAAGAGATGGTCTACGCCATGGGGCTGGTGCTCATGTATGCGCTGGCGCTCTCCAATTCGTTCCTTCGGGGCAAAGGCTGGGGAGTGTTGTTCAGTATAGGCTGCTTTATCATGCATCTTGCCCTGCACGGATATCTGCTGTGGAGAGGACGCGTTCCGGAAAGAGTGACGGTATCACTGATAATGGCGCAATGTTTTATGCTGGGAGGTATGGTGCTGCGCTATACAGAGGAATGGAGGCAGGTATACTACGCCATAGAAGGCGCGATACTTACGATAGTGCTGTCGCAGGCCTATAACGCGACAGCCGGCCTTAATGACGCCTATGCCGAACAAATAACTGTAAATAATGAGGATGATGTGTTATACTCTTATATGGCTCAAAATCCGGACGAACTGTTTGTGATGGAGACCTATGCCGCGGTATATCGTACGGCTTATGTTACGGATACCGACCGGGTCGGCAACACGATGATAATGGGCGGCTGGCAGTATTTAAGCCCCCTGCAGGATAAAAAGCTTAAGAGTTTCGGTTTTGACGACCGTTTTGATATGTTTGTAAAGGGCGGGATAAAGATAGTCTTTCGTAAGGGAGACGGTCCTGAGACCGCCGATATGGATGTCTATCTTAATAAAGAATACGGCACCGGGCTTAAGCTTACGGAGCAATTGCCGGGTGACTTTATGATATTTGCTGTGGAATGATGGAAAGATTGGAAAGTGAAAGGATAATATTGCGCCCCATAACCGCGGAGGATACCGCGGATATACTGCGTTGGCGCAATTCTCCCCATGTGATGGAGCATTTCATCATAAGAGTGCCTCTTACGGAAGAAGTGCACAGGGACTGGCTGGAGAATAAGGTGGCCAAAGGCTTATCGGAGCAGTTCATCATTATCGTCAAAGACAGCGGGAAGGCTATAGGCAGCCAGTATTACCAGCGTATTGACAGGGAAAAGAAAAGCGCCGAGTTCGGTATCTTTATAGGCGAAAAAGAAGAAACCGGCAAGGGCTACGGTCCTGAGGTTCTGGAGCTTGCGATAGAGCATGCCCGTGACGATATGGGGCTTAAGAGTATCGAACTGAGGGTAATAGCCGATAATGAGGCGGCTTATAAGCTTTATTCCGGCCACGGTTTTAAAGTGATACCCGGCAGTACCGAAAAGAAGGTATATGACGGGAAGGAAACAGAGATCTTACATATGGAGCTTAAACTATAATGCGGCTTTTGAGTTTTGTCATCCCATGTTACCGTTCTGAACAGACCATCGAAGCGGTATATGCGGAGATAGAAGGAAAAATGAAGACCATAGCGGATTATACCTGGGAGCTGATACTGGTTAACGACTGCTCCCCGGATAATACCATTGATGTCATCAAAAAGCTCGCTGATAGGGATGAACGTATCACGGTTATAGACTTTGCCAGAAATTTCGGGCAGCATTCCGCACTGATGGCGGGCCTGAGGCAGACTAAGGGAGATGTGGTGGTCTGCCTGGATGATGACGGACAGACCCCGGCAGACCAGGTGGACAGACTTCTGGATGCTCTTGATAAAGGGGCAGATGTGGCTTATGCAAGCTACAGCCATAAAAAACATTCTGCTTTCAGGAATTTCGGCTCACATATAAATGAGATGATGGCCCGTTTCATGCTGGGGAAACCAAAGACACTGCAGGTTTCCAGTTATTTTGCGGCAAAGCGCTACATAGTTAATGATATGATACGCTACGAGAACAGCTATCCTTATGTGATAGGTCTGGTACTGCGATCCACAAACAATATAGTGAATGTTCCCGTGGATCACCGCAGCCGTGAGATAGGCAGTTCCGGCTATACCTTAAAAAAACTGCTGGATCTTTGGATGAACGGCTTCACCTCATTTTCGGTAAAGCCTCTGCGGATAGCAACGGTCATGGGCGTGATCGCCGCCATAGCCGGTTTTATATACGGCATCGTCATCATAGTGCAGCATTTCATACTGCCTGACCGTGTGCAGGGTTTTGCGTCCCTTGCAGCCATACTGGTATTCTTCGGCGGTATGATAATGATAATGCTGGGACTTTTAGGAGAATATGTGGGACGCATATATATCAGCCTTAATAATTCACCCCAATATGTAATAAAAGAAATCTATTCAAAGGAGGAAAAGCATGTTGAATAAAGAAGATCTGGTGATCTCGGTCATCATTCCATGTTACAACGAGGTGGAGACTATAGAGACTGTTCTGGATAAGGTCCGTGAGTGCGGGATGAAGACCCAGATCGTGGTTGTGGACGATGGTTCCTCTGACGGGACCAGGGATCTCTTAAAGAATGAATTGAAAGACAAGATAGACATACTGCTCTTCCATAAGCGCAATATGGGCAAGGGAGCAGCTCTGCGCCATGGCTTTAAGGCCGCTACAGGCGATCTGGTCATAGTGCAGGATGCGGATCTGGAATACGATCCTTCAGAGTTTGCCAAGCTGGCCGAGCCCTTTATCTCCGGCAATGCAGATGCCGACGTGGTTTACGGATCAAGATATCTGCGCGGCAATAAATTCCGCGTGGACGGATTCTTCCATGAATTCGGTAACAAATTCCTTACGCTTGTTTCCAATATCTGCTCGGATCTTTCGCTTACCGATATGGAGACCTGCTATAAGATGTTCAAGCGCGAGGTCATACAGTCGATAGACCTTCGCGAGAACCGCTTTGGTTTTGAACCCGAGGTTACGGCAAAGATATCAAAAAAGAAATGCAGGATCTATGAGATACCCATTTCCTATCATCCCCGTACCTTTGAGCAGGGCAAAAAGATCGGCTGGAAGGATGCTTTCCGCGCGATCTACTGCATAATAAGATATAATTTCTTCAGCTAAGGAAGGGTGCCTGGCATTGTTAACAGATTGTTATAAGCAAGGCATAACAAGGGTGCCAGGCATTGTTAACAGATTGTTATAAGCGAAGCGTTAACAAGGTGTTAACAGTGCCTGGCTCCCCGTAAAGGAGAACATCATGACTTTATACGAAAATCTATTAGCCGGCTCCGAAAAACTCTCCCTTGTGGGACTGGGTTACGTGGGCATGCCCATAGCCGTGGCGTTTGCAAAGAAGATAAATGTTATAGGTTTTGACCTGAATGCGGAGAAGATAGCTCTTTATAAGAGCGGCGTTGATCCCACCAAAGAAGTGGGTAATGAGGTGATAAAGAACACCACCGTGGACTTTACCTCCGATGAGAGCCGCCTTAAGGAAGCGCGTTTTCATATAGTTGCGGTGCCTACGCCCGTAAATCCCGATCATACGCCGGACCTTACGCCCGTAGAGGGCGCCAGCCGCATTCTGGGCAGGAATCTTACGAAGGGCAGTGTGGTTGTATTCGAATCCACCGTTTATCCGGGAGTGACAGAAGATGTCTGCGTTCCTATCCTGGAGAAGGAATCGGGGCTTAAATGCGGCGTGGATTTTAAGATAGGTTATTCACCGGAGCGCATTAATCCCGGCGATAAGGTGCATCGTCTGGAGACTATCACAAAGATAGTATCCGGCATGGATGAAGAAACTCTGGATACCGTGGCTAAGGTATACGAGCTCGTGGTTGAGGCCGGGGTATACCGTGCCGAATCGATCAAGGTAGCCGAAGCTGCAAAGGTGATAGAGAACAGCCAGAGGGATATCAATATAGCTTTTATGAACGAACTTTCGATGATATTCCACCGCATGGGCATAGATACACGCGCAGTGCTGGAAGCTGCCGGGACCAAGTGGAATTTCCTTAAGTTTTATCCCGGACTGGTGGGAGGCCACTGCATAGGCGTCGATCCCTATTATCTTACATATAAGGCCGAGGAGCTGGGATATCATTCGCAGATAATACTTTCCGGCCGCAGGATAAACGATGATATGGGGCGTTATGTGGCCGAGAGCCTGGTGAAGGATCTGATAAAGGCGGACATACCCGTCAAGAATGCCCGTGTGGCTATACTGGGCTTTACCTTTAAGGAGAACTGCCCGGACACCAGAAATACAAAGGTTATAGATATAGTCAACGAACTGGGCGAATACGGCATCACTCCGCTGGTGGTAGACCCCGCCGCAGATGCAGATGAAGCGCAGCGCCTGTACGGCATAAGCTTTGGCAGCATGGATGAAGTCAAGGATATGGATGCGGTGATCATAGCCGTGGCACATAATGAGTTCAATAAACTGGACTCATCGACCATAGACGCTTTCTTCAGCACCGGCAATAAAATGAAGGTACTCATGGACCTTAAGGGCATACTAAAGCGCAGCGACTACGAGAGTAAGACTGACTACTTATATTGGCGCTTATAGAAAAGAAATCGGAGTCAGCCGTGTTTATGCAACGGTTAGGACTCAGCACAACAGGCTGGCAAAACCGTACCTGATAGGAAAACACACACAATGAGACCGTGGGACGGTTACGATATGTATATCCCGGGCGCATAAAACAGCGAGTCGAACGGAACCGGTGACCGTGCCCTGCCTGTATACTGAGCATTTTATAACAAAATAATGCAGAGAACCGTTCCCTGCGATTTCAACAGAATTAAAATACAGGGAACCATCCCGCCGGCGAAAAGCAAAAAAACAGTAAATACTTATAAAGACTACCGGCGGGTGATGATATTGTTAAGGAGTATACTATGGGTTTTAAGGATCTGAAATTTCCGGAAGGAAGCACATTTTTAGTAACGGGCGGAGCCGGTTTTATAGGCTCAAACTTGTGCGAGGCCATACTGGATCTGGGGTACAGCGTGCGCTGCCTGGATGATCTCTCTACCGGAAAGCAGGCAAACATAGACTTTCTTAAGGACAGAAGCGGCTACGAATTCATTAAAGGCGATATCAAGGACCTTGATACCTGCATGAAAGCCTGTGAGGGCATTGACTATGTGCTTAACCAGGCGGCATGGGGCAGCGTGCCCCGCAGCATAGAGATGCCGCTGTTTTATGAGGAAAATAACATAAGAGGCACGCTCAACATGATGGAGGCGGCCAGACAGAACGGCGTGAAGCGTTTTGTCTATGCGTCCTCTTCATCTGTATACGGCGATCATCCCGTGCTGCCTAAAGTTGAGGGGCAGGAAGGGAATCTTTTATCGCCCTATGCCCTTACCAAACGGGCCTGTGAGGAATACGGAAAGCTGTATTACAGGCTATACGGTCTCAATACCTACGGCCTTCGTTACTTCAATGTCTTTGGCCGCAGACAGGATCCGGATGGTGCTTACGCCGCCGTGATACCCCGTTTCATCCGCCAGCTGCTTCACGGTGAGGTGCCCACAATAAACGGAGACGGAAAGCAGTCAAGGGATTTCACCTATGTTGATAATGTTATCGAGGCAAATCTCAAGGCCTGCCTGGCAGGTGATGAGGCTGCAGGCCAGGCATATAATATAGCCTACGGCGGCAGGGAATATCTTATAGATATCTATCACGCCCTCTGTGAGGCCCTTGAGGTTGATGTGGAACCTCATTTCGGACCCGACAGACCCGGCGACATAAAGCATTCCAATGCGGATATATCAAAGGCTAAAAAGCTTTTGAAATATGATCCGGAGTTTGATTTTTCAAAAGGCATCAAACTGGCTATAGCATGGTACAAGGAGAATCTTAAGTGAGAAGCATCACCATACGCATAGACGATGTGTGTCCGTCAATGAACTGGGAGGCGTTCTCCCGTTTTGCAAAGCTGCTGGATGAGCATGATATAAAGCCGCTCATAGGCGTTGTTCCGGATAATAAGGATCCCATGCTGGATGCGGGGGAAGAGCGGAATAAGGATTTTGATGATCCGGAGGCCTATGCATCATGGCTTAAGGGCCTTACGGAGCGTGGCTGGAAGATCGCCATGCACGGGGTCAATCATGTATATACCACAAAGGAGGGCGGGATCTTTCCGATGAATGATTTCTCCGAGTTTGCCGGCGTGGATGTATGGGTGCAGTACGAGATGATAAAGCAGGGTGTGCAGATACTTAAGGATCTGGGCGTTGAGACGGATATCTTCATGGCGCCGGGGCACAGCTTTGACAAAAATACACTGCGGGCGCTTAAAAAGTGCGGATTTAAATATATCACCGACGGCTACGGCCGTTTTCCCTTTGAACGTTTATCCTTTACCTTTCTTCCTATCTCCTTTCTGCGCAGTAAGGAACTAAAGAAAAAAGACGGCATCACTACTTTTGTGGTGCATCCGGCAATGATGAAGGATGAAGAGTTCGAAGAATATGAAAAGCTCTTTTCCGAAAAGAGGGAGCAGTTCGTCGATTATGATGAAATGCTCAAGGTCCCTGCATTGCAGAGGAACAGGGCCGGGGACAGTAAGGAATATATTATGGTAAAGGCAAAGCATTTTGCCGGAAAGTTCGTATAGGCGGCGCATATGCAGGATGGCAGGATAGTAGTGCTGCAGGTCATAGGCGGCCTTTCCATAGGCGGCGCCGAGAGCCGCATCATGGATATATTGCGCAGACTGGATAAAGACAGATTCCGTTATGATTTTCTGTTAAACGAGCCTGTGGGAGCTTATGAGGAAGAGGCCCGCAGCTTTGGCTGCAATATATACCGCACGGTCAAATACAAGGTATACAATAAGGGCCGGTATTTAAAAGAGCTTAAGGATTTCTTCCGGTCGCATCCCGAGATAGATATAGTACAGGGACACAGCACCAATACGGCGGCCCTTTATCTTCCCATAGCAAAGGCTGCAGGCGTTCCGGTGACCATAGCCCATGCCAGGAGCGCGGGGGTGGAGCCCGGACTTGCAGGCTGGCTGAAAAAACAGACCAGGAAGGGGCTTTTTGATAAGGCAGATGTCTGCTTTGCCTGTTCCCGTGAAGCCGCTGCGGCGGTATTCGGGCAGGAGCATCTTAAAGAAGTACGCCTGATACCCAATGCGATAGACGCCGGGAGTTTTGCACCCACGCCGGAGAATACAGCGGCAGGAGCAGCCCTGCGTAAGGAGCTTGGCATAGAGGATGCTTATGTGGTGGGGCATGTGGGGCGTTTTCATTATGCAAAGAACCACCGTTTCCTGCTGAAGGTCTTTTTGGAGATTCTAAAGCTTAAGCCAAATGCCAGACTTTTGATAGTCGGTGACGGTGAAGACCGCGAAAAGATAGAACAGTGGATAGCTGAGGATGGCCTTAAGGATAAGGTGATCCTGCCGGGTATGCGGAAGGATACCGCCAGGTATTACCGGGCTATGGATGTAATGGTATTCCCCTCTTTTTATGAAGGGCTGCCGGGAACAGTGGTAGAGGCTCAGTGCGCGGCGCTGCCCTGTGTGCTTTCCGATACTGTCACCGAAGATGTTTCGGTCACGCCGCTGCT
>CAMVRS010000001.1 GCA_947169935.1 uncultured Lachnospiraceae bacterium | reverse complement strand
AGCATCAAGAATCCCGAAGTATTCGTTAAGACAAATGTACTGGGAACCGCAGTTATGCTCAACTGCGCCCGCGCCGCATGGGAGAAGGAAGACGGCACATACCCTGCCGATAAGAAATTCCTTCATGTATCCACCGATGAAGTGTACGGTTCTCTTCCCGAGGGAGACGGCTATTTCTATGAGACTACGCCTTATTCTCCCCATTCACCCTATTCATCCAGTAAGGCAGGATCGGATATGCTGGTGAGGGCTTATATGGATACCTACCATTTCCCCGCAAACATCACCAACTGCTCAAATAACTACGGACCTTACCAGTTCCCCGAGAAGCTGATACCGCTTATGATAAACAATGCGCTTAACGGAAAGAAGCTTCCGGTATACGGTGACGGAAAGAATGTCCGCGACTGGCTCTATGTAAGGGATCATGCAAAAGCCATCGATATGGTACAGGAGCAGGGCAAACTTTTTGAGACCTACAATGTAGGCGGACATAACGAGAAACAGAATATTGAGATAGTACAGATAATAATAGATACGCTTCTTGAGATCCTTCCGGATTCCGATCCCAGAAAGAAAAATGTCAGCAGGGATCTGATCACTTATGTTGAGGACCGCAAAGGTCACGACAGACGTTATGCGATCGCTCCGGATAAGATCAAGGCAGCAGTGGGCTGGCAGCCCGACACCATGTTCAAGGAAGGAATACGTCTTACCATACAGTGGTACCTTGAACATGAAGACTGGATGAAGAACGTGACCAGCGGCGATTACCAGAAGTACTACGAAACTATGTACAGTGTGTAAAGATCCTTCGTCGCTTCGCTCCTCAGGATGACATTTCCCTGTCATCCCGGGCGGCGTACTACAATACGTGTCATCCTGAGCGCAGCGAAGGATCTTCATTGGAGGGCTAAACTCAATGAAAGGTATAATATTAGCCGGCGGTTCCGGCACCAGACTTTATCCGTTGACAAAAGCGGTATCTAAACAGATCATGCCGGTCTATGACAAACCCATGATCTATTATCCGCTTTCGATACTTATGCTGGCAGGAATCAGAGAGATACTGATAATCTCTACTCCCAGGGATCTGCCGGTATTCAGAGAGCTTTTGGGTGATGGCAGCCAGCTGGGAATGGAGTTTTCCTATGCAGTGCAGGAAACGCCCAGGGGACTGGCTGATGCTTTCATAATCGGTGAGAAATTTATAGGAAATGACAGTGTTTCCCTGATCCTGGGAGATAATATCTTCTACGGACAGAGCTTTTCCAAGCTTCTTCGCGAGGTGGCGTCCCGTGATAAGGGCGCTACGATCTTCGGCTATTATGTGCGTGATCCCAGGGAATACGGCGTGGTTGAATTTGACGAGAACGGTCTGGCTGTTTCCATAGAAGAAAAGCCCCAGAACCCCAAGAGCAACTATGCGGTACCAGGTCTGTATTTCTATGATAATGATGTAGTGGCTATTGCCAAGGATGTTAAGCCTTCGGCAAGAGGAGAGATAGAGATAACCAGCGTTAATAATGCATATCTGGAGCGCGGGGATCTGCATGTGGAGACTCTGGGCCGCGGTTTTGCATGGCTGGATACCGGAAATCATGATGCATTGCTGGATGCGGCCGATTTTGTGGCGGCATTTCAGAAGAGGCAGGGGCTTTATATCTCCTGCATCGAAGAGATAGCTTATAAACGCGGTTTCATCACTAAGGAGCAGCTGCTTAAACTGGCGGAGCCTCTTATGAAGACCGCTTACGGAAAGTACCTTACGGAAGTGGCGGACGGACTGTAAGATAAAGTGGATAAACGTGTAAGAAACATCGCAATCGTTTCGGCAACGGCAGCGATACTGCTGCTGATATTGCTGGTATGGCAGACAAATCAGCCGGCGGCTGTGCCCGGCGGCACGGAAAGCAGTGCGCAGAACACGGCGGAAGAAGAGGATCCTTTCCGCGCTTTCCTGAAAGATGATACCTTTTTTGATAATGATCCCCTTGTGAGCAGCGTACAGGTCTCCGAATCCGCGGACAACAGCAAACGTCTGTATCTGCAGGCCAGCAGCGTTCTCAAGGACATACGTATCACAATAACGGATGCGGAAGGTACGCCTGTGACAGGCCAGTCCTTTTTTGTGAATGTCGATCCCCTGGGAGATTACAAGGATCTGGACCAGGACGGGCAGATATACATACCCGGGGTTAAAGCCGGAGAATATTACGTTAGGCTGGCTGATGTGGAAGGCTACAGAACGCCGGAGGATCCCATGAGGGTATCCGTCAGCGATGAGCTTGAATATACGGTCATTGAAGACATAGGGCTGTATATACTCAGCGAGGAAGATGTGAATGTAGCCGAAGAGGATACCAGGAAGGCAGAAGCTGCAGAGGATGCTGATGAAAGCGAGATCTCCACTAAGTGGGAAGGCAGCGATGCGGTATTCGGTATAGATGTATCGGTTTACCAGCAGGATATCGACTGGGAAAAGGTCGCGGCAGCAGGAGTGGAGTTCGTAATTATCCGCTGCGGTTACCGCGGATCTACCAAGGGCGGACTGATAGAGGATTCCAAGTTCGCTCAGAATATAGAGGGTGCGACCAATGCAGGCATCAAAGTGGGCGTGTATTTCTTTACCCAGGCGATCAATGAAGTGGAAGCGATAGAAGAAGCTTCAATGGTGGCAACGCTCTGCAAAGACTACCATCTGGATTATCCGGTATTCATTGATGTTGAGGGTGCCGGCGGAAACGGCAGGGCCGACGGTCTTGATCCCAAGACCCGCACCGATGTGGTAAAGGCCTTCTGCAGGACCATAGAGAGCGCCGGCCTGTATGCAGGCGTTTATTCCGGAAGATGGTGGTACTACAATAACCTCTATGATGAGGAACTGCAGGACTTCGTCCACTGGCTTGCGGAGTACCGCTCCGATCCCCTGTATACCGGACGTTTCAGTATATGGCAGTATACATCAAGCGGGCAGATCGACGGTATAAACACAAGAGTGGATCTGGACCTGATCTGGCAGAATTAAGATCCTTCGGGCGTAAACGCCCTCAGGATGACACGGCTTTGTCATTCTGAGCGAAGCGAAGAATCTTATGTGTGTAAATTCAGAATAATAACTTAAGGAGAAATATTATGGGTAAGCTAACCGTAGAAACCTGTGACATCGAAGGTCTTAGGATAATCACCCCCACCGTACACGGCGACGCGCGCGGGTATTTCATGGAGACCTATCAGTATAATGATTTTAAAGAAGCGGGCGTAGATAAAGTATTCGTGCAGGATAACCAGTCCTCCTCCACAAAGGGAGTACTGCGCGGACTGCATTTCCAGATAAACCATCCCCAGGCAAAGCTGGTACGTGTGATACGCGGAGAAGTATATGATGTTGCCGTGGATCTGCGCGAAGGATCAAAGACTTTCGGCAAGTGGCACGGAGAGCTTCTTTCCGAAGAAAATAAGAAGCAGTTCTTCATTCCCGAAGGTTTTGCGCACGGCTTTCTGGTTCTTTCCGATTATGCGGAATTCTGCTATAAATGCAGCGATTTTTATCATCCGGGAGATGAAGGCGGACTCTGCTATAACGATCCCGATATAGGGATAGAATGGCCTATCCCCGAAGGCATGGAGCTCAACATTATCGAGCGTGACAGAAACTGGGGAGGCATAAAGGATTACCGCAAATGAACCATGCTCCCGACAAAAGCAGACTGATATGGAAGCTGGCGAAGAACGACTTTAAAACGCGTTACGCCGGATCGTATCTGGGCGTGATCTGGGCCCTGGTACAGCCGGTGGTGACCGTGGTTCTTTATTATTTCGTATTTGAAGTGGTCTTTGATAACCGTGCCCAGCTTTTGGCCAGCGGTATAGAAGCACCCTATGTTCTGTGGCTCACGGCGGGGCTTGTGCCCTGGTTCTATTTTAACGAGACCATGATGCAGGGTATGCAGGCTTTTCTGCAGTATAATTATCTGGTAAAGAAAGTGGTTTTCGAGATAAAGCTGCTGCCCCTTGTCAAGATGGTGGGATCGAGTTTTGTACATCTGTTCTTCATGCTGGTGCTGATACTGATGTATTTCTTCTACGGAATGAAGCCGGATATACATATGATACAGCTGCCCTACTACAGCTTTTGTATGTTTGCTCTGGTGCTTGCTTTTTCATATATCACCTCATCTGTGGTGATATTCTTCAGGGACTTAAACCAGATAATAAACATACTGCTGCAGATAGGCATGTGGGCTACTCCCATACTTTGGGACATCACTTTTCTTAAAGGGAAATGGGAACCTTTACGGATCTTATTCAAGCTCAACCCTGTGTATTATATAGTAAACGGGTACAGGGGAGCTTTATTTGAAGGCAGATGGTTCTGGCGGGAAGGCTGGCTCAATCTGTACTTCTGGGCATTTACGGTGGTGCTGTTCCTGATAGGACGCAGCGTATACAGAAGCCTTAAACCGCACTTTGCCGATGTATTATGACGGAAACGGCAGACGGTAATTTTGCCTGCTGATGTATATAGATGGAAACTGTAATTGAAGTAAAAAATTTATGTAAGACCTACCGTCTGTACGAGAAGAATTCCGACCGGGTAAGGGAGGCGCTTCATCTGACCAGACACCCCAGGCATAAGGATCATCACGCCCTTCACGACGTGAGTTTTTGCGTGTCTAAAGGAGAAACTGTGGGACTTATCGGAACCAACGGATCCGGTAAATCCACGATACTCAAGATAATCACCGGTGTCCTGACGCCCACTTCGGGGGAGGTCAATGTAAACGGCCGTATCTCTGCGCTGCTGGAACTGGGCGCGGGCTTCAATAATGAATATACAGGTATCGAGAATATTTATCTTAACGGTACCATGACAGGCTTCTCCGAAAAGGAGATCAATGACAGACTACAGGACATACTGGATTTTGCCGATATAGGAGACTTCGTTTATCAGCCGGTAAAGACTTATTCTTCGGGTATGTTTGTCCGTCTGGCTTTTGCGCTGGCTATAAATATCGATCCGGAGATACTGATAGTTGATGAGGCGCTTTCCGTAGGCGATGTTTTCTTCCAGGCCAAGTGCTACCGCAAGTTTGAAGAATTTAAGGCAGAGGGAAGGACCATTATTTTCGTAAGCCATGACATGTCGAGTATCGCAAAATACTGCGACCGCGTGATCCTTCTGGAAAAGGGAAGGAAGCTGGGCGAGGGCAGACCCAAGGAAATGCTGGATGTTTATAAACAGGTTCTGGTGGGCCAGTATGACGCCGATGAGAATATAAACGTAGGCGGAGATAATAATCCCGGAGAAAACAGCGATGCGCTGGAATACGGTTCGGGAAAAGCTGCAATTGAAGAAGTATTTGTATGCGATAAAAACGGCGTAAGGACAAATGCACTCATCAAGGGTGACGAATGTTCGATACATATGATCGTGAGCATTAAGGAAGATCTTCCGGCTCCGATATTTGCTTTTACATTTAAAGATGTAAAAGGTACGGATATCACTGGTACCAATACCATGTTTGAAAAGTCCTTTTTATCGGACACTAAAGCCGGTGAGAAAAAAGAGATCATCTTTACACAGAAGGTGGATCTGCAGGGAGGAGAGTATCTGCTCTCTTTTGGCTGCACGGGATATGAAGGTGAAGACTTTACGGTATATCACAGACTGTATGATGCCCTGCATGTTACGGTCATATCAGACAAAAATACCGTAGGTTTTTATGATATGAATTCGAAGATAGAGATTAAGGATCTATGAGCAGCAGTGATAATACAGAATACATAGGAAAAGTGGCTCTGGACCTGTCAAGGTACAGTGGTGAAGATCTGTACTGTGACGGAGAGGTGGAAGATGAGCTTCTTGACATAGTTAAGACCCACAGGCAGGATGAGTATCAGTCTGTTATAGCGCAGCGTCTTAAATGGCCCATTCTGTACCATTTATCGGACATAAGGGAAAACATAGTAAGCTGGTTAAGACTTAAAAAGGACGCCAAGGTTCTTGAAGTGGGAGCCGGCTGCGGAGCCATAAGCGGCGCACTGCTTGAAAAAGCGGGCAGACTCGACTGCGTGGATCTTTCAAAAAAGCGAAGCCTGATCAACGCCTACAGACATAAAGATGCAGAGAATATGTGCATCCATGTGGGCAATTTTGAGGATATTGAACCCACACTGGATACGGATTACGATGCCATATTCCTGATAGGGGTATTTGAATACGCTGCAAGCTATATACATGATGAAGATCCCTACGGAAGTTTCCTGAAGATAATCAGAAAGCATATAAGCAAAGACGGTATCATTGTAATAGCAATAGAGAACCGTCTGGGAATGAAGTATTTCGGCGGCGCCAGGGAAGATCATCTCGGTGAATTCTTTAAGGGCATCGAGGATTATCCCGAAGGCGGAGTGGTAAAGACTTTTTCAAGACCTGCGCTGGAAAAGCTGCTTAAGGCAGAAGGAGTCAGTGACTATCATTTCTATTATCCTTATCCGGATTATAAGTTTATGATGAGTCTTTATTCCGATGAACGCCTTCCTAAAGAGGGAGAGCTTAATACCAACAAGCTTAAGCTGGACCGTGACAGGATGGAATTATTCGACGAGGGTAAGGCTTATGACGCTATGCTGCGGGACGGCCTTTTCCCTGTATTTTCAAATTCTTATCTGCTGGTACTTGGGGAACAGCCCAAAGTGATATACAGTAAATATTCCAATGACAGGGATGCCGTATATGCGATAAGAACGGATATGGTAAAAGAAGCCGGCGGCATAAGTGTGGAGAAGTATCCCGCAAAACCGGAGGCAAAGGATCATATACAAAAGCTGTGCAGACTCTGCAAAGAGCTTTCCGATAGTTTTAAGGGGAGTGAGCTGCATGTCTGCCCTGCTTCACCGACAGATGATAAGGAAGGCGTTAAGTTTCCCTTTATTGAAGGCAGTACCATGGATGAGGTATTGAGCCGCGCCATTGTTAAAGGCGATGACGATAAGATAAATGAGCTCCTTACCGCCTACGGAAAGTTCCAGCAGCTGAATAATAAGGTTCTGATCAGTGATCCCGATATGCAGCTTGGAAATCTTATCTATGACGGAAATGGCTGGACGCTTATAGATTATGAATGGGCAGGTGCCGAAAGGGCCGAACTGATACGTAATACCGTAAGAGGTATATATCTCTTTAAGGAATATAACGCAAACGGGAACAGGCTTGATATCACAAAGGTCAGAAAGGCTATTCCCTTCTTACCCGAGAGTTTTGATATGCAGGAACTCCGGAAACGTGAGAGGGAATTCCAGAAGAGCGTGACAGGCAGCAGGCTTGCGCTTGGAGAACTGAATGAGCTTTTCGGTAATGAAGTGATCAATGCCGTAAAAGAAAAAGAAATCCCCCATGAGGAGCTGATCACTGAAGAACGTGCCAAAAGCAAGTTCAAGCAGAGGCTACAGTCCTCCTGGCATGAAAAGGCTCTGGAGGAATATAAGAAAGAGCTTGAAAGACAGAAAGATCCTTATCCCTATAAGCCCGGAGCTACTTCCGAGGTGAGGATAAGAAAGCTGGGAAGACGCTGCACCCTTATGCCTTATACGGAAGCCTGCATGGAAAATCTTAAGGGAGCCGGTGAGTTTGTTATATTTGCGGCGGACGGCGGTAAGCTGGAGATAGACGCCGTAGGAATAATCGAATCACAGTTTGAAGCGAATCCGGAATGTACATGGCTGTATGCGGATGAGGATATACTCTGCAAGGATGGATATTGCCGGTATCCGTACTATAAACCGGACTGGTCCATAGATACCATGCTTTCGTATTTCTTCCTTGGCGGTATATTTGCCGTGCGCCGCGAAGCGCTTGCGCCTGCTGTTACAGGAATGCCGGAAGAGCTGCGTAACAGCAAAGGTTATAAGTTTATCTATTCCATATGCATATGGCTTGGGAACGATAAAACGCCTTTGCATATCCATACCAAACCGCTGTTTCATAAGATATTTGAAGAAATAGAAAGCTCGGGAAACATGCTGATAGCCAATGCTCTGGGATCGGCGCCGGAATACGCCCGCCTGAAAGAGCTGTTCCTGGAGAAGTATAAGATAAGGTGCAGATTTGAACAGGAATCCGACGGGTATCTGTATCCTGTATATATGCAGGATGATATCCGGGCAAGCATTATAATACCTACCAAAGATCATCCGGAAATGTTTAAGAACTGCGTAAAGTCCATAAGAGAGATCAGCACATATAAGGATCCTGAGATAATAGCAATAGATAACGGCTCTGTGGGACTTAACAGGGAAAGATACGAAAAGCTTGCAAAAGAATATGACGTTAGATATCTGTACAATAAAACGGACTTTAATTTTGCGGCAATGTGCAATACTGCAGCAAAAGAAACAAAAGGAAATGTGCTGATATTTTTAAATGATGATACGCAGATAATAAGTCCCGACTGGATAGAACGTATGGCAGGACATGCGATGATACCCGGCGTGGGCGCTGTGGGAGCCAAGCTGCTGTATCCCGGTGATGACTTTAAGATCCAGCATTGCGGCGTTTCCAATATAGGAGGAGGACCCATACACAGGCTGCAGGGTCTGTGTGATAAATATTCTTATGACAGGGGACGTAACAGGGGCATACGAAATGTGCTGGCAGTTACTGCAGCATGCCTGGCCATCACGAGAGAGAACTTCGATCAGATGGAAGGTTTTTATGAAGGACTTCCGGTGGCTTATAATGATGTGGATCTGTGCATGCGGCTTCATAAGCAGGGCTTAAGAAATGTTATCAGGAATGATGTAAAGATAACACATTATGAATCCGCATCACGCGGTGATGATAAGGAAGATCCGGAGAAGATAAAGAGACTTCACGATGAACTCCTTAAGCTGTACGGACGCAATCCCGGATATATAGCTGTTGATCCGTATGAACATGAGCGTCTGAGTGATGAGAGTAATGTATATGAAGAAGCCCGCCCTTACGAGAGGAAGAAAGTTCCGGTAACAGCCCAGCTTCAGCAGATCAAAGACAAAAAAGGCTTTGCTCCGGTAAACCAGGCGCTGATGATCAAGACAGATCATATGGAAAAAGAGCCGGGCACGGATATCATAGGCATAGATCTTCATGTGCATGTACTTAACTGGGATAATGCGGATTATCATTTTTATGCATATCTTGAAGGTGAGGGAAGGAAGTATGTGCTTCCCGTAAAGCGCCGTTACAGAGCAGATGTGGAAAAGATATACAGATACCAGAAAAACGTAGCGCTCTCCGGACTTACGGCACGCATCGCAAAAGAAGCATTACCGAAAGGTGAATACAGTCTTTGGGTAGAGGCCAGGAGCCGGATATCCAGACAGAGGTTATTTAATAAAGCAGATAAAGTCCTTAAGGTGGAATAGGATTTGAAGGATTGGGAAGAAAAAGCCAAAAAAGAATATGATGAAGAGCTTAACAGTTATCTGTTTCCTTACAGACAATGGATAAAGGATAATGAGCCTTTTGAGGCCGGTGATCTGAGCCTCATGGATCATTTTGCCCTTTTGTATTATGAAAAGGGCATACCTGATTATCTTCCGGATAAGGATTACCTTATCTTCCATAAGGAATACGGAAAGGTTCCCGGCATAGCCATAGAGAAGATGTACGAGGTCTTTAAGAATGATCCCGAAGTAAACATCATCTATGGTGATGAAGATGTGGAAACATATAAGGGAGACAGACATTCGCCCTGGTTCAAGCCGGACTGGTCGCCGGATACCTATGAGTCGCTTCCTTATTTCGGCAGCCTTGTCGCGATACGTAAAAGCTTTATCAAAGATAAGATAAATCAGCTGAGGGATCCTTACGATCTGGATGCTGTTCTTGAAGTGCTGGTCAGGACTACCAGGCCTTATCATCTGGATATGATAGTCTATAACGGACCGGCAGAGATAAAAGATCAGGAAGAAAAACATATAGTTCCGGATTTCCCCGGACGAAAGCCGGTAAAAGTTTCGGTCATAATCCCTTCGAAGGATCATCCCGACATGCTGGAACGCTGTCTGATCGGTATCACCAGCCTTACGGATTATCCGGATATGGAGATACTGATAATTGATAACGGCTCGTCGGAGGAAAACCGCAAGCTATACGAGAAAATGAAAGATGTATATCATTACGAATACGTCTATGAACGCATGCAGTTTAATTTCTCACGCATGTGCAATATAGGAGCCCTGCGCGCATCGGGCGAAGTGCTGCTGTTTTTGAATGACGATACCGAAGTGATAAGGCGTGACTGGCTGTCGATAATGGCTGCTGTTGCGGTGCAGCCCCATGTGGGTGCCGTTGGTGCAAAGCTCTATTATCCTTATGACAGGGATGAGATTCCCCGGATACAGCATGCCGGAATAACCAATACCATATTGGGACCCGTACACAAGATGGGCGGATGCAGGGATACGGGCAGTATCTATCATGGCATGAATCTCTGCGACAGGGATGTTATCGCCGTGACGGGAGCCTGCCTGGCGGTTGAGAAGACAAAGTTTAACACCGTAGGAGGTTTCTTTGAGGAACTGGTGGTGGCGTATAATGATGTGGATCTTTGCTTTTCGCTTTATGAAAAAGGCTGGCTTAACGTACAGCGTAATGATGCGGTACTGATACATCACGAATCCGTAAGCCGCGGGACTGACGAGAGCAATGAGAGAAAGACCAGAAGGATGTGGGAATGGCTGGAGCTTTATAAGAGGCATCCGGGTCTTTACGGCAGAGATCCTTTCTATAATAAGAATCTGGTCCAGACCAGACTGGATGTGGATTATAATATAAACAGTGCCCGTGATTTTGAAAAGAAAGGCGCAGTATCCAAAGTGGAAGAGTTATCTGTTCCTGCTGAAAGTCCTATGGGAAAACTCAGGCGTAAGCTGGGACTCGATATCAATCCACAGTATTGTATAGACAGCGCAGATGTTTATTATGAATTCACGGATGACGGCAGCTATTCGAGACAGTGGAAGATAGAAGGCTGGATGGCGCCTGTGAAGCAGCCCATATGGGAGTTTGAAAGAAAACTTCTGCTGATAGGGGAAGACGGATCCGCTTATCTTTCGGAGCTGTTTTCCAAATACCGTCCGGATGTAAAGCCTGTGCTGAAGGATCAGCAGGGGGCTGATATGGCGGGCTTTGTTGCCAGAATATGCGTCGACGATCTGAAAGACGGAGAATACAGGATAGGTCTGTATTTTGTATCAAAGAAGAGCGGAAAACCTTTTGTCAGGTATACCGATACATTTGTAAAAATGGCAGAAGGACAGATACCCGTATTAAGAAAAGAAGAGAGAGCATAGGGACCGGGCAATGAGTGACAGTAATATGCCTACAATAGAAGAACTTGAAAAGGAACTGGATGAACAGCGCTATCAGAATCTGCAGCTTGCTACCAGATTATCGGAGGCGCTGGCTCTTGCCGAGGATAAGCAGCGCCAGATAGACCGTATAAAAAACAGTACGGCGTGGAAACTTTCCAAACCGCTGCGCGTCTGCATGCACTGGGCTATACGTCAGAAGAACAGGATAAAGAATCTGGGCGGTCCCAGAGGGATAGCCAGAAAATTAAAGAGTAAAAGTATTGAAAAAAAGGCAAGGACGCAGCACGGTACAGCCAGCTTTCCCGATGCACAGGAAGCTGCAAGACAGAAGGCTGTTAAGTTTGATAAGGATGTGACTTTTTCCATCCTGGTGCCTTTGTATAATACACCTAAAGGTTTTTTGAAAGATACCATAGACGCTGTTCTTGCACAGACTTATGAAAAGTGGGAGTTATGTCTGGCAGACGGATCGGATGATGCTCATGCTTATGTAGGTGAGTACTGCAGGGCCGAGGCGGAAAAAGACAGCCGTATAAAATATAAGAAGCTTGAGAAAAACGAGGGTATCTCCGGTAATACCAATGAATGCCTGAAAATGGCTACAGGGAATTTTATCGGACTCTATGATCATGACGATATACTGCATCCTGCAGCGCTGTTTTATTACATGGAAGCCATCTGCAACGAAGATGCGGATTATATCTACTGTGATGAGACCACATTCCACGGTAACAGCGTGGATAATATGATCACCCTGCATTTTAAACCGGATTATTCCCCGGATAATCTGAGGGCGAATAATTACATCTGCCATTTCAGCGTTTTCAAGCGCAGCCTTTTAGAGGGAACGGAATTATTCCGCAGCCAGTTTGACGGCAGCCAGGATCATGATATGATACTGCGTCTTACTTCTGCGGCAAAGCACATTGTACATATACCGAAGATCTTATATTACTGGCGTTCGCATAAGGGCAGCGTGGCAGCAGATATCAGCGCAAAGGAATACGCCATTGATGCGGCAAAGGGCGCTGTTGCGGATCATTTAAGAAAGTGCGGTTATGATAATTTCCGCATAGAATCCACCAGGGCTTTCGAGACGATTTTCCGTATCCATTATCCCCTGCTGCGTTCGGCAAAGGTATCCATACTGATACCCAACTGCGAGCAGAAGGATGTGCTCAAACGATGCATAGATTCCATCATTGAAAAGACGACTTATAAGGACTACGAGATAATAGTGATCGAAAACAATTCCCATAGTCCTGAGATATTTGCATATTATGATGAATTAAAGAGCCACCCGAAGATAAAGGTTATCGAATATAAGGGTGAGTTCAATTATTCAAAGGTTAACAATTTCGGTGCAAAGCAGGCAGACGGAGACTATCTGCTGCTGCTCAATAATGATACCGAAGTGATAACCTTAAACTGGCTTGAAGAACTGCTGATGTATGCGGAGCGTGATGATGTCGGCGCGGTAGGGGCAAAGCTTTATTATCCCGACAAGACCATACAGCATGCAGGCATAGTGCTTAAGCTGGGAGCGCACCGCACAGCGGGGCACAGCCATTACAGGGTCAATTACGAGAACCTGGGGTATATGGGAAGACTGTGTTACGCCCAGGATGTATCCGCAGTTACCGGAGCCTGTCTTATGGTAAAGAAAAGTCTGTATGAAGAAGTGGGCGGGCTGGATGAAGATTTTCGCGTTGCGCTTAATGATGTGGACTTCTGCCTTAAGCTGCGGGAGAAGGGACTGCTGAATATCTGGACTCCCTTCTGTGAGCTTTATCATTATGAATCCGCATCACGCGGGACTGATCTTTCCGGTCCCGGTGCTGAACGCTATGAGAGCGAATGCGAGCATTTCCGCAGCAAATGGAAGGAAGTCCTTGATAAGGGCGACCCGTATTATAACGTTAATTTTTCACTCGACAGGAGTGATTATTCCTTAAGGATAGACCGGACATGATATTGTCATCCTGAGCGAACTTACATGTTGTGTCATCCTGAGCGAACTTACATGTGTGTCATCCTGAGCGAAGCGAAGGATCTTTTTACAGGAGGAAAAAACCATGAGTGACATGTTTGACATCTTATCATCCATGAAGGGCAGCGACTATACCCTGGAGGAGATCGAGCAGGCCGAAAAGATGATGAAGAAGAACGGCGGATCTCTTTCCGAGAATCTGGTAAAGCTTACCGGAAGGCAGGCTACGCTTCCAAAGACCACTTTTTCAAACGGTATCATGGATGCGTTGACCCAGCAGATAAAAGATGTGGGGAAGATGACCCAAAACTTAAAGAGCAGCAATAAGGCTGCGGACGCCAGCATCAGCGCCATGAACGATACACTCCTGCAGAATTCTGCTATGCTGGATGAGCAGCTCAAGGAGCTTAACTCCAATCTGGCAAAGGATTTCGGCATAGGTGAGACAAAGGCAGACGGCAGTGTTGCAGCCACTCCTTATGAAAAGAAAGCCGAAGCTCCTGCAGCGCCGCAGATACTTGAGGGGGAAGATGCGCTGGATGCATTTAAGGGAATTGCCGACAGCGTGGGAGAAAAAGTATTCGGACAGGAAGAGTTCATCAAAAAACTGGTGATAGCTTTCAAGCGTCCTTATGTTATGCCTCCGGAAGGGACAAAAGCGCGTAACAGCATATTTATAACAGGAAAGAATGATACCGGCAGGCATTTTGCTCTCAGCAATCTGGCGTCGATCATGAAGGAAAAGAAGCTGCTGGCTTCGGAAGAGATCACTGTTGTGGATCTTGGGCTTTATCCCGATGCCGCGATGGAAAAGATATTCCTGCAGGATATGTTTTCCGCGCTTTCCGGTGCGCCTTCGATAATACTTTTTGAACGTTTCGAAAACTGCCATCCTTCGTTCCTTGGACATATAAGCGATCTGGTGACAGAGGGAAACTTTAAGCTTTCCGAGCGTTATGTGATGCAGAACGGACAGCTGGTGAATGTACAGAATTCGCTGGCCAGCACGGCAGTAAGCGCTTTTGAAGCAAAAGGAAAGTATCTCGTATTCATAACCGAAAAATCACTGGATAAAGCTGCCGGCATAATGGGCGCGCCTTTTATCGACGGTCTGGGTGATATATGCAACACCGTGGATCTGGATGAAGCAGCCATCAGAAAAGTGGCTGAGCGCGAGCAGCAGGAGCTTCCGGAAAAAGCAGAGAAGCAGTTCTATTTTAAGATAAGTTTTGACGAAGCCTTTCTGGATTATGCAGTGAGCCGTTCGGAAAAACAGGCCGGCCTTAAGGGCGTGCAGGATTTCTATGATGACGTGCTGCAGGCACTGGCCCAGGCAAGGCTGGAAGGCGATTACGATAAGGGAACAGAGCTTAAGCTTCTTGTGGAAGAAAACAGGGTATACGCTATGAATGGCGAAGAGAAGATAGATCTTACCGCCCTGCTTCCTTCCGCATACAAGGGCGAAGCGGAAGAGATACGCAAAGAACTGGATGCGATAGTAGGTCTTAAGGAAATAAAAGAATACGTGCTGGGACTGGAGGAATACTACAAGGTGCAGCAGCGCCGTGCAGAGGCAGGTTTAAAGACTGCAGAGCTTTCCAAGCACATGATATTCACCGGAAGCCCCGGTACCGGAAAGACTACGATAGCGCGTATCATAAGCAAGTATCTTAAGTCCATCGGAGTGCTTTCCGGCGGACAGCTCATAGAAGTATCCAGAGCCGATCTGGTAGGACGTTTTGTGGGACATACGGCACCGCTTACAAATAAGGTTATCGGTTCCGCCATAGGCGGCGTGCTCTTTATAGATGAGGCATACAGCTTAGACCGCGGAAAGGATGATTCCTTCGGTCTGGAAGCTATCGATACTCTGGTAAAGGGTATTGAGGATAACCGTGAGAATCTGATAGTAATACTTGCCGGTTATTCAAATGAGATGCAGGAATTCTTAACTTCCAACTCGGGACTTAAGAGCCGTTTCCCCAATGTTATCAACTTCCCGGATTATACCGGTGAAGAATTATTGCAGATAGCCAGAAGTATTGCAAAGAGCAAAGGCTATACTATTGATGAAGGCGCAGATGCAGCTCTTACCATGTACTTTAACGGCGTACAGATGACCCGCGCAGCCGATGCCGGTAACGGACGTCTTGCCCGCAATATGGTGGAAGAAGCTATACTTAACCAGTCTAAACGTCTTGTAGCGGAACCCGATGCGGAGATGTCCACGTTGATGCTTTCTGATTTCGATATGACAGAGGAGTAAGGAGCACAGATATGAGCAAAAAGATCATAAGCAGATTGTTGGTACTGATCCTTATCTTTACTATGTCTTCGGGGATGGTATATGCCGGAGATGATGCATCCGATGAAGAGGTTTATGTGGAGGAATCTGATGAGGATGCATCCGACGAAGAGATACCTGTGCAGGCGCCGGGTGATGAGGTCGCAAAAGAAGTTATTATCGTAATTTCCAAGAAGGCTAACATGAATGATGTTTTTTATTCGGTAGCCGGTGAGAAGAAATATGAAGTAAGTAACAAAAAGCTGGCAAGCGTTGATAAAAAAGGCGTTTTGACAGTAAAGAAGGCCGGCACTGTTGACGTGAACTGCCTGACAAAAACAGACGGGAAATGGGTCATTGCAGATACCCACACCTTTGAACTGATGATTCCCAAAGCGTCGATGAAAACTATCCCCGCGGGAATACTGTACAAAGAAGGACAGAGCATTAATCTTAACAATTATATTGTAGATAACGGCTATATCATAGCGGATAACTGGTATGCAAAGGCTGATCCGGAAGTAGCAGTGTTTGATGATCAGACGGGCGAGCTTACTGCAGGAACCAAAAACGGTACGGTGACCGTGTATGCGCAGTATCACTGGTATCGTGATGCTAAATTTGGGGAGGATCCCTATGCCAGAAAATTAAAATTCACCGTAAAGATCGATCATAAGAAGATATCACTGGCTGAGAAGCTATATATATCCCAGGGCGTGAAAGCGCGGTATACGGTGAGTGATAAGAAGATAGCGACCATAAACAAAAAAGGCATTCTGAGCTTTATGAAAGAAGGCAGTGTAACTGTTAATGTACAGTATAAAGAAGGGAAGAACTGGGTTTATAAAAACGCAAATGCCCTTTCATATACACTCAGTAAAAACTCCGGTAAATACGATATACAGGAAGGCATTGCCGAAAGAGAACTTGCCGAGGATGGCAGCTACACTACAAAAGAAGATGTATCATATTATATCTATCATTATGACAAGCTGCCGTCGAACTTTATCACAAAGAAAGAAGCGCAGGCTCTGGGCTGGCCGGGAGGCGGACTGGATGGATACGCCGACGGTAAATGCATAGGCGGCGACTATTTCGGAAATTATGACGGCCTGCTTCCGGAAGGCGATTACCGTGAGTGTGATAACGATACCCTGCATAAGAAGAGCCGCGGAGCAAAACGCCTGGTATACGATCTGAGTGACGGTGATGTTTATTATACCTCCGATCACTATAAGACTTTTATACAATTGTATTGATATGCAGGAGCTGAGATATGCGCTTTTGGTTTAAACTTTGGAAAGACGCCAGGCTTAAGAAAGAATTTACAGTCGAACGTAATGAAGATGATACCCGCACCCACAAGGTGAAACATGCCCTTGAGGATGCGATCCATGAATTCGATCTTTCCGCGCCTATCTGGCTGGATAAGAATATAAGGGATTTTAAACGCGCTTCCCGCTGCAGGTTTACCCAGGATAATTTTATCGAACCTCTTGAGTATGACCATCTGGAGATGATAGTGCTTGAGGAGGATATGTAAAACCGGTACGGAATCAGCTGACAGGCGGCTCTTCAGCCGCCTGTTTTTATGGTATGTAAAAAAGTTCTGTTTTTTAGTAAAAAAATACAATTAAGCGTTGAGATATAGTGCTATATTGTTAAATGTCAAAGGAGGGGATTTCATGAACAGAATGTATGAAAATATGTTTTCGCGCATAGGCATAAGCGATGAAGCTGTAGATGAGCGTATCAGCGAATGCTTTAATACCATATTTTTTGATCCGGAAGATAACTTCTATCACGAAAAGGATCCCGACAGCGCCTGTATGGTAGACACGGGAAATATCGACGCCAGGACAGAAGGCATGAGCTACGGCATGATGATGTGCGTACAGATGGACAGGAAGGATCTTTTTGATAAGCTCTGGCAGTTTTCCATGCGCTATATGCATCACGAAGACGGTATATATAAAGGCTATTTCGCCTGGTCTGTGGATCTTGAAGGAAAACACAATTTTGAAGGCCCCGCACCCGATGGTGAGGAGTATTACGCCATGGCTCTGTTTATGGCCGCTGCGCGCTGGGGAAACGGATCGGGCATATTTGATTATGAAGCGCAGGCGAAAGAGATACTACGCCATTGTGTTCATCAGGAGGAAATAGTATCAGGTGGCAGGGCTATGTGGGACAGAGAAAACCATCTGATACGCTTCGTTCCGGAAGCAGATTATTCAGACCCCAGCTATCATCTGCCTCATTTTTATCAGGTATTTGCCGGGCGCGCAGACGAAAAGGATCGTGGATTCTGGAAACAGGCTGCGGAAGACAGCCGTGCCTATATTGCGCTGAGCGCCCATCCCGTTACGGGTATGTGTGCAGAGTACGCCGGATATGACGGCGAGCCCGTATTCAGATTCCGCAAAAACTTTGCTTTCTATTCCGATGCGTATCGTGTGGCAATGAACATAGCCTTAGATACCCTGTGGTTCGGACGCCGTAATGAGACTGCTGCAGTAGCAACGCATCTGCAGGATTTTTTCCACGGTATAGCTCCTGAGGACTATAAAGCTTATCAGTTAGACGGTACCCCGGTGGATGAACCTGCCATGCATCCGGTTGCGATAACAGCCACTCTGGCTGCTGCATCCATAGCGAGTGACAGCCGGTATGCGGATGAATATCTCCGCAGTTTCTGGAACACGCCTTTGCGTAAAGGTGAACGCCGGTATTATGATAACTGCCTGTATTTCTTCTGCCTTATGATGCTGGGCGGGGTATACAGGATCTACTAAAAATTATTGCTATAAGGAATGATATCATGGACGTTTTAAAATTCGGATTTAAATACTGGAAGAGAAATCTCCCCTTATCTATACTGGCTAAATTATTAAGCCTGCTGGCGCTCAGCGCGGATCTGACGCTGCCCCTCATATCGGCAATGTTCATAAACTGCTGTCTTAAATCCGACAGCATCGATGAAAGCAGTCCCCTGTATTTCCTGGTGGACGGGCGTTTCGGAGAGATACACAGCATGCAGCTTTTCTTAAGTCTTGCGGGGATCTTTCTGGGATTGCTGCTTACCAAGCTGGGGCTGGTCTATATCCGCAATCTGATAAATCAGCATCTGGGACTTAATCTGGAGAGCGATCTGCGTTACGCTACCTTTGACAAGCTTATGCAGCTGGACAGCGAGACGGTATCGAAGTATAACACCGGTGAACTTCTGACCACCATCAATTCCGATACCATTATGTTCAAGGAACTGTTCTGCCGTATAATTCCCAATACCTTTGACAGTATCTTTGTTCTTACGGCATCCATCGTGATACTGGCTAATATAAACATAAGCCTTCTCTGGATACCGCTTATCCTTACTCCGGTATTTGCCATAGCCCTGCTGCGCTTCCGTAAAAAGGCAAAGCAGAACTTCATGAACATAAGAAGCTCAAATGCAAAGATGAGCCTTACCGTTTCCGAAAACGTAAGTGCTGTCCGTCTGATAAGGGCCTTCACAAATGAAGAAGTGGAAAAGAAGAAGTTTGATGAGACCAATGATGCACTTAAAGATGCATATCTTAAACAGGTGAGACTCTCTGCACGTTTCGAAGCTGCATTTTCCATCATCCGTCAGGTGGCGTATATCGGAAGCATAGCTGTCAGCGCAGTTCTGGTAATGCAGGGAAAGCTGCTTATCGGTTATCTGGTATCGGCAACGGAATACGTTAACCGTATCATGAATTATGTTACGCTGATCAATAACACCATCTTCCAGATGCAGCAGCAGCTGGTTTCCGGACAGAAGATGAAGAAGTTCATGGATACCGAAAGCCGCATCCCGGACGGCAGAGACGAAGTGCCCGCTTCCGAAGGGATAGATATCAGCATACGCAATGCCTCCATGGTGCTGGATGAGAGACAGATGCTCACGGATATAAATGTGGAGATCCCTATGGGTAAGCATATCGGTATAGTGGGCGGTACAGGCAGCGGCAAGAGCCTTTTGCTGGAATCGCTTATACGTATACATGACATGACCTCCGGCAGCATAGAGCTTAACGGGCATGATATACGTGAATATACACTTGAATCCCTGAGGGATAAATTCTCTTATGTTTTCCAGGATGTATTCCTGTTTTCAAATACCATAGACAGCAATATCGCTTTCCCTCATCCCACCATAGCAGATGAGAAGATAAAGGAGGCTGCGTACCATGCCCAGGCTGCCGGCTTTATCAAGCGGCTTGAAGACGGTTACGATACCATAGTGGGTGAGCGAGGTTTCGGCCTCTCCGGAGGACAGAAGCAGAGGATCTCCATAGCCAGGGCGCTTCTTAAGAATTCGCCAGTTTTGGTACTGGATGACTCAACCTCCGCGCTGGATGTTTCCACGGAACGCAAACTGCTTAAATCCATTAAAGAGAATTATCCGGATAAGACTTTGATAATATCGGCTCACCGTATGAGCAGCGTTGCGGACTGCGACGAGATCCTGTATCTGCAGGACGGCCGCATTACCGAGCGCGGCACCTTCGATGAACTGATAAAGCTTAACGGACACTTTGCGGCGATCTGGCATTCACAGCAGGCGCTGCAGAAAGATATTGTAGACGAAAACGTAAAGATCGGGGCGGAAGATCATGGCTAAGAGAAATACATATTTTGAAGATGAAAAAATAGAAAAAAAGATCGACTTAAAGCAGTTTGGCAAGATACTGAGCTATATACTGCCGTATAAGAAGATCTTCATACTGGTATTATTCCTTATGGGAGTATCATCGGTGATAGGACTTATCAGCCCATTGCTGCTCCGTACCATAATCAACAGGGTCACTGTTGATGCGGATATGCGCATGCTGGGAATGATAATAGGTGCAATGGCCTTTATCGCCATTACGGAGATAACCATCACCTATCTGCACCAGACCCTGATGGGAAAGCTGGGACACAGCGTTATCGCAGTCATACGTCAGGATATCTTTTATAAGCTGCAGGAGCTGCCGTTTGAATACTTTGATTCCAAGCCCGACGGCAAGATAGTGGTCAGGGTTACGGACTATGTAAACGATCTGGCAAACTTCTTTACCAACTTTGTGCTGATGCTGATAACTTATATACTGAAGATAGCTGTGGTGACCTTCTTCATGCTTTCACTTTCACCCCAGCTTACGCTTGTGGTGTTCATAACAGTGGTACCCATGATGATACTGGTGCTGCTGCTGCGTAAGGTCATCGGCAAGCTTTTTGCAAAGCTGCGTGCAAAGAATTCAAACCGTACGGCTTTCCTGCTGGAGACCATAATGGGTGAGAAGATAATAAAGAGCAACAACCGCAGCAGCTTAAATCATGATATATATGTGGATGTCCACACCCAGTGCGTGGATCAGTGGTTCCATATATTCATGCGTAACGAATTGAACGGTCCCATAGTGGAGCTTTTCTGGAACATAGGTACACTGGGCTTATACGGCATGGCGCTTATGCTTATCCTTAAAGGAAACAGCCTGATGAATGCAGGAACCGTTGTGGCATTCTCTGCATATATGACACAGTTCTCCGGACCGCTGACACAGATAGCGGTCATCATACAGCAGCTGGCTCAGGTTACATCCAACTTAGAGCAGGTATTCGATACCATCAACGCTCCCGTGGATATTGCGGATGAAAGCGACGCTGTCACTTTATCGGATGTAAAAGGAGAAGTGGACTTTAATGATGTTACCTTCTGCTACGAAGAAGGCGTGCCCATACTCGAGCATTTCGACCTGCATGTAAAACCCGGACAGACCATAGCCCTGGTAGGTCCTACAGGCGCAGGAAAGACTACGGTCATAAATCTGATCACGCGCTTCTATGATGTACAGGAAGGCAATGTAGCCATAGACGGACATGACGTGCGTGATCTGACTCTTAAGTCGTTAAGAAACAAGGTGGGCGTGCTGATGCAGGATCCCTTCCTTTTCAAGGGCAGTATCCTGGAAAATATACGCTACGGACGTCCGGAGGCTACGGATGAGGAGTGTATCGAAGCTGCGCGCATCATACATGCGGATAAATTCATAGAGTCTCTTCCCGACGGTTATAACACCATGCTGGAGGAGCGCGGAAGCGGTCTGTCAGCCGGCCAGCGCCAGCTGGTAAGCTTTGCCCGCATAGTCCTTAAAAATCCCCCTGTGGTGATCCTGGACGAAGCTACCAGCGCAATAGATACGGAGACGGAGAAGCTGATACAGGAAGCCTTAGAGACACTGCTTAAGGGCAAGACGGCCTTTATAGTAGCTCACAGGCTTTCCACCATAAGAAATGCGGACCGCATACTCTACATTGCCGATAAGGGCATAGCGGAGTCCGGAACCCATGAGGAACTTATGGCGAAGAAGGGGCTGTATTACGCGCTGAACTGATAAAAGGGGCGGCAGAAAAATTTTTAAAAATTTTTTGAAAAAGGGCTAAAGTTATTTTTGCAGGCGCCGATAAATTACTTGTGGCGCAAGCCACGGCTATATCGACAACCAAATAGACTGTTCAGAAGATGGTGATATTTATATTCGCGTTTTCTGAATGGTTTTTTATTGCCAAAGAAAGGAGCAGAAGTATGCAGAAAATGACATCAGCCTATGCTAACAAAATGATCAGGACTCTTGAAGAGGAGAAGTCCCTCTGGGTGACCAAGGAAAAAGAGTCGTGCACCTACGTGGCAGCAGTGAACGAAGAACCGGTGATACCGGAATACGACTACGCCGAAGTATCCGAAAAGATAAGAGAGATCGACGAGAAGATCGCCATCATCAAGCATGCGATCAACCTGTCAAACGCTACAGCTAAGGTACCGGTAGGCGGGACTGTCATGAGCGTGGATACCATACTGATCAGAATGGCCCAGCTCAGCAGAAGAAAGCAGGTGCTGGACCTGATGCGCAAAGCATTGCCTAAATCCCGTGTGGAATCAAGGGGATACTATGGTAGAAATGCAACCCCCGAATACTGCTATACCAACTACGATCCGGAGCAGGTCAAAAAGGACTTCGAGATAATATCCGCAAGCCTTATGGAAATGCAGATGGCTCTGGATAACTATAATCAGACAGAACAGTTTGATGTAGATATTTAAACAGCAGTTTAAATATTCCGAAGCAGAACTCTTTGTATATTTGAAGCCTGTTTTTTGTAAAGGTTCATGGTTATGGTTTTTAGTTATTTGTTATCCGTTATCTGTGAATGTTCAGGGTTGATACAAGGAGGATTTATGATCTGTTTATTGATAAGGGGAAACCCTTAGAAACGTTCTGCTTAAAAACCTGCAGGAGACTGCGTGCGCCTTAGGTTCGGTTTTACGGCGCATTTTAAAAGAGGGGGGTCAGACCCCCCTCTTGCTTACACCAGCTTCTTATAATCGAAGTAGTGCATTTCTTTATCGTATTTCATAAGGGCGGGAACAAAAGCTCCGGCCTGGACTCCCTTTGCCTGGGCGTCTGCCTTGCTCATCTTGATCTTTCTGTCATAGAACTCTCCGTGCTCGGGAGCGTAGAAGAGAGCTATTGCAGTGACCTTGTCGCCATCTTCGTTTACCTGGAAGATATATGCGTTGGTGGTGTAGAAATCTTTCTTATCTGTTTCTGTGAAGCCTCCATTGATTATCTGCTGCTTTGTTTCCTCGGGGACATTTGCAAGGATAGCTTCCAGATTAGCGCCGTCTTTTTTTGCGATCTTCATAGCTACAACAACAAAGACAGCTATTGCGATGACAGCAATGATCAGGCCGGCTAAGCTTCCCGGACCCCAGTACATGATCATAAGATTGTTCATTTTAATACCTCTTTCCTTTTGGTTTTATAATATATTATTGTTTACGCAACGTTCCACATTGTAGCACAGCCGTTCCGGGATTTCAATGCCTGATATGGTATCCGCAGTGTTACCGGATACATTGAGAAGATGGCAGAAATATGATAATATTGTTATCGGTTTATTAAGCTGTTCATAGAAGATGACAGTACGTTTGATTACAGGGGATAAATGGCATGGAAACAAAAAAATACGAGATATATCTGGACGAAAGCGGAAGCTTTGAAGATGAAGACCTGAAAAAAGGATTTACTCCGTCATTTGTCGGAGGAATACTGTGTCGCAAGGCAGCAATGACGCCGCAGTATATTGACGGTCTGATAACCGAAACCATCCATGCCATGGAGAAATATGATAAAGAATTATTCCTGGGTATTATGGAAAATCTTCTGGCCCAGGGCGGAAGGATCATACTTTTTGAAAATAACGAGAGGATCCACATACATGACGGAGATACAACTTATCTCAACATCATTACAGAGGGACTGACTAAATTACTGAGGGATCTTCATATAGAGGATCCCCAGTCGGAGATAGAGATCGAGATCATAATCGCAACACGTCAGGACAGTGAAGAGCGCCTGAAGGGAAATCTGAAAAGAATATCGGAGGATGAATACAAACGGCGTTTTGAAGAGAAGATGTATGTTGCATTGGGACGTAACAGGATCAATAATGTTGATTTCAGTTTTACTTTTGCCAATGCGAAAAAAGAAAAGCGCCTGATGTGTGCCGATATTATCTGTAATACCTGGCTTACACGAAATGCCAGGAAGAAATTTGATGCTGCAGACAGGGAAAGGATAGGGAATATATATTCAGACGCCATACGTTATGAGGTATATGAAGACCGTGACGCAGGTTATCTGCGCAGGCTTATATCGGAATACCGTATAGGAGAAGCTATCGCCCAGTTATGCACGCATCAGCAGATAAAGGGTAATCTGAAGGATATCAAGGATATACTGATAAACAGGATACTTAAGGAAAACCTGAAGGGAAGAGAGATCTATTTCTCATATATGTCGCTGAAGATAGGCCAGTTAACAAGGATCAGGGATTTTTCAAACGGTATTAAGTTTGCGGAGCGGTATAAGGAATATATCCTTGATACGCTGCTGAATGAAGACGGGATAAAAGACAGTCTGGATTATTGGATATTCGATACGGATTTTTATCTCCTGACTATGTATGACCATATAGGTGATGCGGATAAGTGCAGGGAATATGCCGCCAAATGTGATGAGAGGATCGGCAGGATAAGCCGTTCCTGGGAGCATATAGAGTATTACTTCAGATACAGGATACGCGAGCTGAACAGGATGTTAGGATGCTTTGATTTTGAAGGGGTTCTGGAAAAAAGCAGTCCCCTCATAGACGAGCTTATATCCATCAAGGATCTGTTTTCAATGATAAATGAAGACCGGGGAGATACAGAGCCGCAGAGATCGGATCTTTTGGGAAAGGTATACGGGGTACGGCTGGAGGCATACACCAATCTCCTGCATGATCATCCGGAATACTATGAGGATGCGGTTAAAACTTCGGAACTGGCGATGGCAGAATTTACCGCAGCTTATGATATCTGCAGACAGTACCAGTACAGATGCCAGATGTATGTTACAGCCGGCAGGAAGGAAGAAGCATTAGAGAGCCTGTTTAAGGTATATGATCCGGAAAACGGGGATGTTTCTTTTGAAACTTATGTTGCAAGGGCACTTGCTCCGGAAACGCGTTCAGATGCTTTTGCCCTGTACCATTATACTAATGTTATGCTGCTTTTGAAAAAAGAGCAGGATGTACGTGCGGAGAAAATGGAAAAAGTACTGGCGGATAATGCACGTTTCAAAAATGAAGTAAATTCACCTAAACAGAATGATCATCCCTGGAATCTGATCCTGTGGAATTACGGGAAATACCTGCATTACAGCAGGTCAAGGAAAAAAGAGGCGGATGAATATATAAAACAGGCATTTGAACTGAGTGCCAGACATACGGAAGAAAAAACAATGTATTCTTTTGCTGTATGTATAGCTGCCGACAGACTGGTCATGGCAGCAGAGGATGATATTAAGCAGGCTCAGAAGAAATATGATTCGGTATATAAACGTTTTATGGAAATGGACCTGCCGGAAACCATGCGGGCATGGTTTACACGGGAACCTGAAGATATGATATCACTTAAATGATCTTTTTTAAGGAGAAGCTGTTATGGGAAAAGAATGGGAACAAGTAAAGAGAACATTGGACGAAATAGATGATGATGAAGGAAAACTGGAGTGTGTATTATTTGATATATGGGTAGCGAATGATATAAAAGCAGATGAACGGATCAATCTTTTCATTGGAAAGGTTTATGATATAAATGGACAATTGTATGTTACAGATATTGAGACTGTATTTGGAGATCCCTGCTCAAAGAATCCATATAATGATAGTAATACTCTTCGTGCGTTTATTGCTCCTCCCGTCAGGATGAAACTGCAGGAGGATGATCGTGTTATTTTTAAAGCACATCTGGGAAGACTGTTATGGGATCATGAATTGATATTGGTTGCTGACAGGAAAAACGGGCACGACGTGAAAACTTTTTCCGAACTTGATCTTAGTGAAACAGCAGATTATTCGGAGGTTATGGATCATATCCTGAATACTAATAAAGTACCTTCTTTTAAAAAAGTTCTGTTCGAATGCAACATAAACAGAAGTGTTACATTACTTGGCAATAAAAAGAAGGAGCTGGAAACAGAGATATATGAGCTTGGAAAACAGAAGGAAGATATCCTGAAAGCTGTATCCGCTGCTCAGGAGGAAACAGAAAAGTATAAGGAGCTGCTGGAAGAAACCAGGCAGAAAAAACGGGAAACAGAGGCTGAAATAGTAAACATAGGTTACGAGATAAAAGATTACAGAAAGCGTTACCATGATCTGTTCTCTGAAGCAGCTGAAAATGAAAGTAACAAAATTGCCAGGAAGATAGACGGGGATTGCCTGAAGCTTATCAAAGAACGACTCATGTATAACTATGATGACAGCAGGATAAAAGCATTTTTGATGGCACTTACCACATCACAGATCATAGCTCTGTGCGGTGATCCCGGAACAGGAAAAACCACCTTTGCAAAACAGATGTCAGATGCGCTGGGAGCTGTATTTCATCTGATACAGGTTCAGAATAACTGGACAGACAGATCGGATATACTGGGATTTTATAATCCTATTAATGAGATATATCAGAGTACGGAATTTCTGGATGCTCTTATTGAGGCGAGGGATGACCTGGATCGCAGAGGAGCTGAGGCGCCGCTTCATATCATATGTCTGGATGAAATGAATCTTGCGAGGGTAGAATACTATTTTGCTACCATGCTAAGTCTTATGCAGCAGGCTCCGGAAGACAGGATCATAAATGTTCTGCCATGGGATGTCAGGAGGAAACTGAAAGATGATCCGGAAAATGAAGCTTATCAAAGCCTGATAAGATATCGGAATCTTTGCATTCCCGATAATGTACGTTTTGTGGGAACCATGAATATGGATGATACGGCACAGCATCTAAGCCCTAAGGTAATAGACCGTTGTCTCTTTATAGAATTTGGCAGGGATCAGATATCAGGTGTTAACACAGATCATAATAATAGTTCTGATATATATTTCCCGGCTGATGAATTCAGAGAGATCAGTGATATGGAGATAGCAGATGATGCACCTGAGATCACAGGAGTATTGAAGAGAGTTTCTCCCAGACTTGATAAATACCGCAGATGCATGTGGCCTATGTATAGCAGATTATGCGCAACTCAGGATGAAGAGACCGATGATGCTGTGGCTGATCATTATGTTGATCTGTTTTTGTGCACAAAAGTTTTGCCGTCATTAACATCGCTGGAAGAAGCTGCTGGCATATTATCATCTGCAAAGTATCAAAAGACCGTGCAGCGTCTGGAGGCCGGGAAGGAGCGAGGCAGGCTAATCCATCCTTTTGATGAGGACAGCTGGAGCTTTTGGGAGTAAAACATGGATATCAGTGTCTTTCGAAGCAGGTTCAGACCACAAAGGGAAAATGAAAAATCGGTAGGAGTGCCTTTTGGCAGGATGATAGAGGTATGGCCTGATGAAGCTGATCCGGGCTTTTTTGAGACCGGTGACATATATTCTATAGAGACACATGACAGGGGAATGTTAGGTCAGGAGACATTAGAATACTATCAGATAGTATTTCGTGTCACTGATAAAGAAGGTTATTCCGATGGAGAAGATTTCAAGCTGCTTATAGCTGATCCTGTTAATGGCGAAAGAATTGATAATCAGCTTATATACGATGAAGAAAACGATCTGTGGTATCAGAAGACCATATTCGACAATAAAGGCAGACCGACAAGAGATCTGACGGTCGACAGTATAACAATAGCAGGAAACTTCAGGGTAAATCTGATACTTGGTCCGGGTAGAAAAGATGAAAAGATCATACAGGATATTCATGTCCTGGTAATGCCCTCTGTAATAAGTCTGGATGATTATAAGATCATGCTGGATGATCTGCTTCGTGTTCACGAAAGGCTTGTTGTAAAAGGCAGCAGCGCAGTAGGGATAGGAAGCTATGATAAGAGCCGATACAATACAATTCCCGGTACTCCTGAATACGATCTTATGCTATGGGAAAGATTAAAAGCAGAAATAAGATCCATCAGGAATCTTCCTGCAACTCTCCTTCAGAAGACTTATAAGAAAATGCCACAATATAAGACACGGCGTTTTGATAACCGTGTTATGAGCTCCTATGCAGCTTCAGGCGGTCAGTGGTGTGAAGGAGCTGTATATAATGATGATCATGATATATATGAGAACAGGATAATTAAACATGTCATCAGGAGAATGTCTATTAAGCTTTTTGCGGAAGAGAGTAATGAGCAGATATTAAATGATGAGGATAAAGAAAGTTGTATCCGTGAGGAACTCAGCAGACAGTTTGGCAGTGAGGCATTGGGCAAATATGAGCGTATGTTGAAAAAAAACATAGCTGCTCCGGTGAATAATGATACAGCCGGTCAGGACAATACTCCGCCTGTTTCAACGGAATTGAGTTGTGGAAGAAGGCAGTCATACAGATATCAGGTTGCCAGAAATGGGAATGAAAGAAAAAAGAGCATATATTTTGAAAGATCCCCGCAGGGATCGTATACGATAAGGACATTCAAACCTGACCGGGAGAGCGGCAAAGTTTCGGATTATTCATACTATCCGTTTACGATGCTCCAGGATAATGTTGAGTATTATTGTGGTGTTTCTTTTACAACTGTGGACATGCATGCTGCTTTCAGTATCATCATCTCCTTAGCAGCCCTTTTTGATGCAATAGAAAGGGCTGCAGCGAGCAGAAACGAAACGAGCCTGCGTTCATTGAAGCTGTATGTAGAAAGCACAAGCCGGCCATTAATGCAGTTAAAGGAGGATAAATATTACCTGGAGCAGGACAATGCAAGGATGATCCTGATAGATAATGTAACTTCCTGCCGTTTTGACGGCCGTATCGTTAACGGTGGAGCAGAATACGATATGTATAGGGATCTGATATCATCATCTGCTTTTAAATATCTTAAAAATCCCGGTAAAGAGATCAGTGAAAAAGCGGATATCGTAAGATTCATCGAAGCACAAAAAAGAAAATACGGTCTGAGATCCGGCATTACAAAAGAAGTAAAGGAAAAAAGAAGAAAGGCCTGTGGGGAAATAGCAGCCCTTCTTGATGATCCGTGGTTTGTTTCGGTGGATGATTCTTTTGGCGCGGCCCTGCAGCAGACTCCGCTTTTTATCTATAATAAAAACTACAGGGCTGTATATAATATACTGCATGAAATACAGCAGTACCATCCTTCGTTGACCGGCAGTTTTGAAGATAACCTGTATGGTGTATATGAAACACATAGCATATATGAGTACTGGGTCTTTTGTGAGCTGCTGGACAGATTTTTAAATCTTGGATTTAAAACAGACGCAAAGGCTGCTGATCTGAGGATGGGGTTGGAAAAGCAGCTTGCTGGATATATAAATAAACACAAAAAGCCGGAAGGTTTTATGATATGCATGTATCGTGATGTACCGAAGACTCTGACGGATCCGGGTGACGTAGGATCATTGGAAATTCTGTTAGGATTTAATTGTAAGATAGGTGAGGAGAATGCCCGTGGAAGGGATAAGTACCTATTGCCGGATTATTTCATCTGTGTAAAAAGAGAAGAAGAGTTTCACTGGTATTTTCTGGATGCCAAGTATGAGGAATACAATACTGAGGAGCAGCGGAGTCAGTTTGCATCTTCCTTATATCAGCGTGCCGAAGGAGGACACATAAAAAACAGTGTACCGGATGTATGTTATGACAAATATATCAAAAAGATGGAAGAAAATGCCTTTATTGAAAGCTTTGCGGAAAGTTGCGCAGAAAAGGGATTTTTCGGTGACAGACCGGGAACCCATGTTATAAAAGGCGCATATCTTATCGTGGCAAAATATGCGCAGGAGATCGAAGAGGAGATCACAAAGAAGGACCGCTTATGCGGGAAATCGTATCATAATATGATCGGAGAAGATGAAAACAGCGTGCCAAAGCACAGATTGGGATCGATAGTTTTAAGACCGGATAAGCGGGATGAATTAACCACTTTGCTGGAAATGATATTTGAGTATAAAGAGGGAAGTGAAACATTAGACAGTGAAAGCCGTAAAGAAGCACACTTAAAATGCAGGACGGAAAGGCGGCCCTTTACATTGAATGTCTGCTGGGATTCCTCTTCCGATCATTCCGGAATAGATGGGCATATTACGATAGAATCGCAGCTGACTCAGAGAGGAGCATATAAGTATTATATATCGTGTAACTGTGGGGCAAGACGTTTTGAGAGTTTTTGCGGTGATTGTTACAGTGAGATAATAAAGCATGACAGGGGTAACTACCACATGGTAAAGGATGACTGGAACAGGGTATCCATGAACAGATGGAATTTTTACTGTCCTAACTGTGGCAATGCCATCGTTGTAAATGATCAGGAAGGATTTTGAAAATAATTAAAAAAGTATTGACAAATATATTGTTTAGAGTTAATATACTGTTCGTGCCGAAAAAAACAGCACAGGCAGTATGAAAATTAAAAATGCACCGCTAGCTCAGTTGGTAGAGCACCTGACTCTTAATCAGGGTGTCCAGGGTTCGAGCCCCTGGCGGTGCACGGAAACACTTGTTTTGACGGGGGAGCAAACTGTTGGGGCGGGTGTTTTCTTTGTTTTTAAGGGTAATTAAGGATGAGGGCCGGCCTCATCTTTTTTTGTGTCTGAAAAAATCGCAACAGCTTGTGACAAAATACGCAAAAGCGTCACTTGCGGCAGGGGGATGTTTGCTGTATCATCAGTGATGATCATATTTCCGGATGGGCCGGAAGAGTATGTTCGCAGCTGAATACGGGGGTTACGGGATGAAGTTTGATCTTCATGAAGACATGTCCAGGCTGCATATCGGCACTCTGCCCGATCATGCATATTTTATTCCTTTTGTAAAAGATCAGGATCCTTTTCTTCAGAGAGAGGATTCGAAAGCGTTTGAGCTTTTAAACGGAGAGTGGGATTTCCGTTTTTATAAGAGTGTTCTTGATATCGAAGAGGATTTCCTCCGCGGGAAGACCCTGCAGAAGATCCCTGTCCCTGCCAACTGGCAGCTCCATGGATATGACAGGGCGCAGTACACCAATGTGGTATATCCCATACCCTTTGATCCTCCTTATGTTCCCGATGAAAACCCGGCAGGCATATATCAGAAAAACTATGTATATAAGCCCGACGGCCTTCGCAGGATATTATGCTTCGAAGGCGTGGACAGCTGTTTTTATCTCTATATTAATGATGAGTTTGTGGGCTACTCACAGGTTTCGCATCATACCAGCGAATTTGACGTGACGCCTTTCTTAAAGAGGAGCGTCAACCTTATCACCGTAGTTGTGCTCAAATGGTGCGACGGCACGTATCTGGAGGATCAGGATAAGATCCGCTTAAGCGGTATCTTCCGTGATGTGTATATGCTTTCGCGGCCTGAGAAATGCATCGAGGACTACCGCGTAAAGACCCTGCTTAAAGCAGACGGGGATGCGGATCTTGAGCTTTGCATCAGCGGCTGTGATGCGCAGATCAGACTGTGTGATGATAAGGACAGGCTTATCTGTGAGGGTGAGGTAAAAGACGGAGAGACAAAGCGCTTCAATATAGAAAAGCCTGATCTTTGGTCTGCGGAGAAGCCTTATCTTTATAAGCTTACCATCACAGGTGGCGGGGAAGTCATAGGAGAGAAGGTGGGCTTCCGCAGTATAAGCTTAGAGGACGGTATAATTAAAATTAACGGAGTTCCTCTGAAGATACGAGGTGTTAACCGTCATGACAGTTACCCGGATACGGGCTATGTGGCTTCTGTGGAGCAGATGCGCAACGATCTTATATTAATGAAGAAACATAATATCAACGCCATCCGTACTTCACATTATCCCAACGCTCCCAGGTTTTATCAGCTTTGCGATGAATACGGATTCTATGTTATAGATGAGGCTGATGTGGAAGCACACGGCTGCGTGGATGTTTACAATGATTTTAAATGGAGCGCAAATAACGGCTATAACGGTATTGCGCTGATCGCAAGCGATGAGCGTTTTAAGGAAGCTATCCTGGACAGGGAAAAACTGTTGGTGGCGCGGGATAAGAACAGACCCTGCGTTATATTCTGGTCCATGGGAAATGAGAGCGGATACGGCACCAATTTCCTTGCCGGCGGTGAGCTGATCAAGCAGATGGATGATACCAGGCTGCTGCATTATGAAAGTACCCATCATCTGGACGATACGCCCAATGATATATTGGATATGGTATCACAGATGTATACTCCCCCCGGGGTAATGAAGGAGATCATTGAGAAGGATAAGAGGCCCTTTATCCTTTGCGAGTATTGTCACGCCATGGGCAACGGCCCAGGGGATCTGGAAGCTTACTGTGATGTGTTCTACAGCAGCGACCGCTTTGTGGGCGGCCTGGTATGGGAGTGGTGCGATCACGCCTTACCTCAGGGAAAGGCTGTGGATGGAAGAGTTAAATACGGATATGGCGGGGATTTCGGCGAAAGGCATAACGATGGTAATTTCTGTATGGATGGATTGTGCTATCCCGACAGAAGACCCCACACCGGTCTGCTGGAATTAAAGCAGGTATACCGCCCTGTCAGAGTATATAAGACCGATAAGAAGGGCTGCTTTGAAATACAGAGTTTCCTTGCCTTTGCTGCGGCTTCCGATATGATGGAAGGCAGATACGAGATAAGCGTTAAGGGAAAGACGGTCAAAGAAGGAAGTTTTGATCTTGAGATCGAACCTCTTGGAAAGAGTGTTGTTTCCCCCGGGGATATAACGGAATTCTATGATGAAAAGGAAAGCTTCATACGTTTTATCTTTAATGCGAAGGAAGATACGGCGTGGTGCGAAAAGGGTTATGAGATATGCTTCGATCAGCTGGCTCTGAATGAAGACAGGGCAGAGGAAGAAGCTGCCGGTGAGAAGCAGAAATTCGCTGTGGAAGATGAGGGTAATTTATTGGACATCAGATCCGGCGCCGTAAGATATACCTTCGACAAGCGTCATGCATATTTCACTTCTATAAAATACGAAAGAAAGGAACTGCTTAAGAAACCGCTTCAGTTTAATTTCTTCCGTGCACCCGTGGATAACGATACCATGCGTAGCGACTGGTACCGTGCGCATCTTAATGATTACGATATCAAAGTATATTCCGTTGATGTAAAACAGGAGGAACGCAGTATTAAGATCTGCGTGCATCAGTCCTTCGGCTGGAATATGTATCAGCCTTTCTTTAAAGGCGAGGTGGTGTATACGATAGATGACAGCGGCCTGCTGAACATAGTATGCGACGGAGAAACTTCCAACAAGGTGACCATGCTTCCCAGATTCGGCATACGTCTGTTCCTGGACCGTTCCTTTGATGAGTTTAAGTACTGCGGCTACGGCCCTTATGAGAGCTACGTTGATAAGCATCAGGCTTCTTATATCGGGGAATTTACTTCTAAGGCAGCAGATTCCCATGAGGATTATATAAGACCCCAGGAGAATTCATCCCACTGCGGCTGCCGTTACATGAGCATTAACGACGGAAGCACAAGTATTAAATTTACCGCAGAGAACGACTTTTCTTTCAACGTATCCGAATATACCCAGGAAGAACTGGCGGCAAAGCGCCACAATTACGAGCTGGATAAATGCGGCGACACAGTTGTCTGCATCGATCAGATGATGGCAGGCGTCGGCTCCAACAGCTGCGGCCCCGCCCTTGCCGAGCAATTCCGCATCCCGCTCCCTAAATTACATCTAAATATAAATATTATGTTTTTGGAAAAGGAGGAAACCAATGGCAAAGATCACAGTACATCCGGCTTTTGAGATCGGAGAGATCTCAGACAGACTGTTCTCGGCATTTCTTGAACCTATCGGCACAATAGTGAACGGTTTCATGTACAACCCGAAGCATAAGACTGCAGATGAGCAGGGCTTCAGAGGCGACGTAATCGAAGCGCTCAAAGCCACAAAGGTTCCTGCGGTAAGGCTTCCGGGAGGCAACTTTGTATCTGCGTGGCAGTGGAAGGATTCTATAGGTCCGAAGGAACAGCGCAAGGTACATCTGGATCCGGCATGGTATCAGTTCATTCCCAATGATGTGGGACATGATGAATACCTGCAGTGGGCGGAAAAAGTAGGAACAGAATCACTATATACCATTAATATGGGTACAGGCACCATGCAGGACGCCATGGACCTGGTGGAGTATACCAACTTTGCGGGCGGCAGCTACTGGTCCGATTTGCGTAAGAAGAACGGACACGAGAAGCCCTATGGAGTCAGGCTTTTCTATCTGGGCAACGAGATGGACGGACACTGGCAGCTGGGATCCTGGGAAGGCAATCCCAAAGGTTACGGTTATACCTGCCAGGAAACTTCAAAGGCGATCAAATGGATAGATGCCTCCATCGAGACCGGCGTATGCGGATCCTCTGCATTATTTATGGACCATTTCCCGGCATGGGATGAGGAAGTGCTGGATCAGTGTTATGACACTGTGGATTATCTTTCCGTGCACCATTATCATTCGGCGCCTCCGGATAATGTAAAGGCGCTTCTGGGCGGTTCACTTTATTATGAAGATTTTATCAATACCGAAGTATCCATGATCGATTATGTGGCTGCAAAGCACAGATCCCCGAAGAAGGTAATGATATCCTTTGATGAGTATGGCTGCATGATGCGTGAGAACAGCCCCTTAAATCCCGGATACGGCCGCTATAATATGGCGCGTTCACACTTTAAGTTCGATCCGCAGAGACCTTATATACTGCATGATCCCGATAATATGAAGCATTTTGAATTCCCCGGAAGGGAGATACTGCATATGCTTTCCTTCCTTTCCATACAGATGGCGTTCCTTCGTCATGCGGACAGGGTTAAGATAGGCTGTATGACAGGCGGTCTGGGAGCTTTATGCGCATCGGATCATGACAATGTATGGAAGACTGCATCCCATTACGCATATATGCAGATGCTTCAATATGCAAAGGGCACTTCCATGAGGACTTCGGTAGAATCCGAGACCTATGATATGCCCGGTTACGCCATAGATGATACTTCCCAGTATACCGGTAAGGAAGGCGTGAATTATATCGACAGCGCCTCCGCCTGGGATAAGGAGAATAAGAGGCTTACGATATTTGCGATCAACAGGAACGAGGATAAGGACTATACTCTGAATATGGATATCAGCGGATTCGCAGGCTATAAGCTCAAAGGCCATTACCAGATCACCGCTCCCGAGGGCGCGCCGGATAAGAAGAGCAGCGTGAACGAGCAGGAAGTATATGCGCCTGTTGAAAATAAGAGCGGCTCCATGAAGGACGGCGTATACTCCGCAAACGTAGCGCCTTTATCCTGGAATGTAATTGTATTCGAGGCATAAAGCGCGTCATTCCAAAGACGCATAAAAGTGCGTGTCATTCTGAGGGCGCAAGCCCGAAGAATCTTTCTTGACATAAAACATTTTTATAACGTATATTGATTTTTGAGGGTGGAGCAGGAATCTTAATTTTTTATCTATGAAAGGAGAAGTAAATGGAAACAAGAAACTTTAAGAAATTAGGGATTGACGTTTCGCTTCTTGGCTTTGGCTGCATGAGATTTCCTGTGGGTGCCGACGGAAAGATAGACAGACCGCTGGCAGAGAAGATGCTGGATAAGGCTATAGCATCAGGTGTCAATTATATAGACACCGCGTATCCTTATCATGATGGCGAGAGCGAGCTTTTTGTAGGAGAAGCTTTAAAGAAGTATCCCAGGGATTCCTTCTATCTTGCAACCAAATTACCCGTCTGGTTTGTCAATACCATTGAAGACGTTGACAAATACTTTAACGAACAGCTTGAAAAACTGCAGACGGATCATTTCGATTTTTATCTGATGCATGCGATGAACAAGGACAGCTGGGAAAAGCAGGAGAAGCTGGGAACGGTAAAGCGCCTTGAGGAATTAAAGGCAGAGGGAAAGATACGCTTCCTGGGATTTTCCTTCCATGATGATTATGATACCTTTGAGAAGATCATAAGCTATCGTGACTGGGACTTCTGTCAGATACAGCTCAATTACATGGATATCGATGAGCAGGCCGGCATGAAAGGATATAAGCTGGCTGAGGAAAAGGGCATACCTTTAACCATCATGGAGCCCATCAAGGGCGGATCCCTGGCAAGCTTTTCGCAGGATATCATGGATGTATTCGAGAGCGTAAGACCCGGCAAGAGCGCGGCATCCTTTGCTTTAAGATATGTGGCAACGCTGCCTAATATACTTACGGTACTGAGCGGCATGTCCACGATGGAACAGGTGGAAGACAACCTTGCGACCTTTAATGACTTTATCCCGATGGAAGAGAAGGAATATCAGGCCATCGATAAGATAAAGGAGATAATGAACAGCCGTATACAGAATGGCTGTACAGGCTGCAGGTATTGTATGCCCTGTCCTTTCGGCCTGGATATTCCGGGCAACTTCAGCGTATGGAACCGTTACCATGTATATCAGAATTACGGTACGGTGAAGTGGCAGTGGGAAGGCATGAAGAAAGATAATAAGACTGCAGAGTTCTGTAAGGAATGCGGTAAGTGCGAAAAAGCCTGCCCCCAGCATTTAAGCATCAGGGAAGACTTAAAGAAAGTAAAAGCTGATATGGAAAAAGCAGAAGCAGATAAATAACATCGGAGGTTTTACAGAATGAAAAAAAATGCATTTAATCCCTATCTTCCTTCCTGGGAGTACATTCCCGACGGAGAACCCTATGTATTTAACGGCAGGGTGTATGTTTACGGATCGCATGATATCTATAACGGGCATGTATTCTGCCTGGGCGATTATGTGACCTGGTCTGCGCCCGTTGACGATCTGGGCAACTGGAGATACGAGGGAGTTATCTACGGGAAGACCCAGGATCCGGAGAATAAGGAAGGCAAGATGTGCCTGTATGCGCCGGATATGACCATAGGTCCCGACGGCAGATACTATCTGTATTATGCGCTGGATAAGCTGCCTATAATATCAGTGGCTGTATGTGATGAACCCGGCGGAAAGTTTGAGTTTTACGGTTATGTGCACTATGCAGACGGCACCAGACTGGGAGAGCGCGAGGGTGATGAGCCCCAGTTCGATCCGGGCGTGATCACCGAGGACGGAAAAACCTATCTGTATACCGGTTTCTGCGGCAGGGGCGATAAGTCCCGTACCGGATCCAGACTGCAGGTACTTGATAAGGACATGCTCACTATCATAGAGGAGCCCAAGACAGTGGTTCCCGGCATTGAGTATCAGGATGGCACCGGCTTTGAAGGACATGCTTTCTTTGAAGCTTCATCCATCCGCAAGGTGGGTGATAAGTATTACTTCATCTATTCATCCTCACCCATGCACGAGATGTGCTACGCCACCGCTGACGATCCCAGGGGACCTTTCAAATACGGCGGTGTTATAGTAAGTAATGCAGACATAGGCATAGATAAGGATAAGCCTGCTGATCTGCCTGTAGCCTACGGCGGTAACGATCACGGAAGCATAGTTGAGATAAACGGACAGTGGTATATATTCTATCACAGACAGACCAACGGAAGCTGGTACAGCCGCCAGGGCTGCGCAGAGAAGATCACCATTAAGGAAGACGGAAGTATTCCCCAGGTAGAGATCACCTCCTGCGGCCTGAATGACGGACCCCTTCCCGGCAAGGGCTATTATCCCGGCTACATCGCCTGCAATCTGTTTACCGATAAGCCTTCCGTATATGTAGGCGGTGACCAGTTCCCGAAGATAATGCAGGACGGCCGTGACGGCGATGAGGAGCCCGGCTACATAGGCTTTATGAGAAACAATGCTACAGCCGGCTTTAAGTATTTTGATTTTAAGGATGTAAAATCCATAAGCATTACACTGCGTGGTTATGCAAAAGGTGAATTTGAAGTAAGGACCTCCCGTGAAGGAGAGGTATTGGCAAAGATACCTGTGGACTTTACGAATGTATGGGAAACCTACAAGTCTGATATCAGCATCCCCGACGGTGTGGGAGCGATCTTCCTCACCTATAAGGGCGGCGGAGCCTGCGATCTGCAGGGATTCGAGTTGGCTTAAACAAAAAAAGATCCTTCGCTGCGCTCAGGATGAAAGGAGAGTACACTCGTGTCATCCTGAGGAGCGCAGCGACGAAGGATCTTTTATTTCTTCATCATCTCATTAACTATCGACTGTACTGCGGAATAATCATATCCTGCGGCGGTGAGCTTATCCTTGCGTTCCTGACCTACGCCCCAGTTACCGCGGATGACTTCCTTAGCGATCTCTTCGTTGCTTTTCTTTGCAGTGTTTTCAGCCTTATTTGCAGCGCTTTCAGCCTTGGCTCCGGCTACTACAGAAGCAAATTTTGACTGCTTTGACTGGCTGCCGCTGTTATCAGCACCGGCGTTTCTGTTCTTAAGTGCATCTGAAAATCCTGGCATTTCTTTTTACCTCCTCATATGTGGTTGTTGATAATGCGCATACATTATAACTCGCGCATCAGGATCAGGCAATAAATGCCGCGGCATTGAAATAATTCATAGTTTATAGTACCATATTATGGATATTGTTTTGGAGGCCTAATAAAATGAACATCATTGAAAAGACATACTGCAGGGTATTCCAGTTTGGTTTTAAAGTCGCGATACCGCTATTGCCTTATCGTAACCCGCACATCTTAAATCAGGTTGATCAGATCCCTGAACTGCTGAACAAAAAAAGCATCAGAAAAGTGATGCTGGTAACGGATCCCGGGATCCGTGGCCTGGGGATCACAAAGCATCTGGAGGATATACTTAAGAAGCAGGGCTTTGGCCTTACCGTATATGATAAGGTGCAGTCCAATCCTACCGTAAAGAATGTTGAAGAAGCCAGACAGATGTATATTGAAGACGGATGTGAGGCGCTGATAGGCTTCGGCGGCGGCTCATCCATGGATACAGCAAAGGCAGTGGGCGCTCTTATCGCCCGCCCGAATTCCACGCTTGAAGATCTGGGAGGCATGCTCAGGATATGGCTGCGCACTCCCTATACCATTGCTATCCCTACTACTGCCGGCACCGGAAGTGAGACTACGGTGGCAGCGGTTATACTTGATGAAGAGACAGGACATAAGTATGCGCTTATGGACTTTCCGCTGATACCCGATGTGGCGGTACTGGATCCGGAGACTACAAGAACGCTTCCGCCTAAGATCACAGCAGGTACCGGTATGGATACGCTGGCGCATGCGGTAGAGGCTTATATCGGAAACTCTACCACAAAGCAGACCAGACGTGAGGCGTTAAGGGCTGTGCGTCTTGTATTTCATAATCTTGAGCGCGCCGTAAAAAACGGAAACGATATGAAGGCAAGACGCGGGATGCTGCGGGCGTCGTATCTGGGCGGATGTGCATTCACGGTTTCTTACGTGGGCTATGCACATGCAGTGAGCCATTCTTTAAGTGGTAAATATAATCTTCCCCATGGAGAGACCACTGCCATACTCCTGCCCTATGTGCTTGAAGCATATGGGACTGCGATCTATCCTCAGCTTAAGGCTCTGGCTATAGCAGCCGGAGTGGCGCATATGGATACGGAAGAAGCACTGGCAGCCCAGAGCTTTATCAGGGCAGTGTGGGAACTTAACAGAAGGATAGGCATAGGAACCAAGATCCCGGCAATCAAAAAAGAAGATATCACGGATATGGCGCGTTCGGCAGCAGGTGAAGGAAATCCGGTTTATCCGGTTCCTGTACTGATGGATGCAAAAGCTCTGGAACGCTTTTATTATGATGTATATGAAGAGGGAGGTACAAGAGCATGAGCCGTACGGAAGATATACTGAAAAAACAGAGAGCTTTCTTTGCTGAGGGCTCGACTTTGAATATCGGAGTGCGTGAGGCAGCGCTTAAGAAGCTGTACCGCGGCATAAAGAAGAATGAAAGATCAATATTAAAGGCTCTTACAGAGGACCTTGGAAAGAGCAATATGGAAGCATTTATGTGCGAAGTGGGACTGAGCCTGAATGCCATCACCCATATGCTTAAGAATATCAGGAAATACGTTGCGCCTCAGATAAAGCTTACACCGCTCACTAACTTTCATGCGAACAGTTTTGTCATGCGCAAGCCTTTTGGAAATGTGCTGGTAATGAGTCCCTGGAATTATCCTTTCCTGCTCACGATGGAGCCCCTTATCGATGCGGTGGCTGCGGGCAATACAGTCATCTTAAAACCCAGCGCTTATGCGCCTGCAACCTCTGCCATTATAGAAAAACTGATCGGCGAGTGCTTTGCGGAAGAGTATGTTGCCTGCATCACAGGCGGCAGGGAAGAGAACCGGCAGCTTCTGTCCCTGAAATTCGATAAGATCTTTTTCACCGGCAGCAAGACAGTGGGTAAGGAAGTGCTGCGCAAAGCAGCAGAGCATTTGACGCCTGTTACCCTTGAATTGGGCGGGAAAAGCCCCTGCATAGTAGACAGTTCCGCAAACTTAAAGCTGGCTGCAAGACGCATCGTTTTCGGCAAGTTCTTAAACTGCGGACAGACCTGCGTGGCGCCGGACTATATACTCTGCGAAAGCTTTATAAAGGATGAACTGGTCGAGCTGATAAAGAAAGAGATAGTGCGTCAGTTCGGCAGGGATGCCTTAAAAAATCCCGATTACGGAAAGATAATAAATGAGAAGCATTTTAAAAGACTGCTGGGTCTGATCGACGAAGACAAGGTGGTAAAGGGCGGAAACTATGATGAAAAGAGCATGAAGATCGCTCCCACCGTGATGGATAACGTGACCCGCTCAGACGCCGTGATGCAGGAAGAGATCTTCGGTCCCATCCTTCCTATCCTTACCTTTGAGCGTATAGAAGATGTGGTGAAGAGTGTGGAAGAGCACGATCATCCTCTGGCTTTGTATATTTTCTCAAAAGATAAGGACAACATAAATCTTATCCTTAAACGCTGCCGTTTCGGAGGCGGCTGCGTTAATGATGTGGTGGTACACCTTGCAACTCCCAACCTGCCCTTCGGCGGTTTCGGCGAGAGCGGCATGGGCAATTATCACGGCAGATACGGCTTTGAGACCTTCTCCCATGCCTGCAGCATAATGGACAAGAAGCTCTGGATAGACCTGCCCATGCGCTATCAGCCCTACCGTAAGATAAATGAAGCACTGATAAGGTTTTTCCTGAAGTGATGATGGTTATCCGGCCCACAGCCCTGCCTTGCGGCAGGGCTGTTTTTATGGTAAAATGAGGGACATGGTGAGTCTTAAGAAAAATGCAATTATCCCCATTAGTATGATAGCACTGGCCCTTGTTACGGGAAGCTGCGGCGGCGAAGAAATAAAGCCGCAGGGAGCCGTTGTAAGCAGTGGGGAAACGGACTTGAGCATCAGCGCCGGGAATGCCGGTGCAGAAACAAATACAAATAATGAACAGGAGGAAGTTTCAATGGATTACGCTGAGGTATTTAAGGACGTAACGTTAACAAAAAGCTATAAGGGGATACAGAACAATAATCCTATCATCGAGCAGCATTACGGGGCAGATCCCTATGCGCTGGTTTATGACGATACCGTATATTTTTATATGACGGCAGACGCCTATGAGTATGACGAAAAGGGCGAGATAAAGGAGAACACCTACGGACAGATCAGAAGCCTGTATGTTGTTTCCACAAAGGATATGATCAACTTCACCGATCATGGTGAGATAACCATAGGCGGTGAGAAGGGCGTTGCAGGCAAGTGGGCAAAGAATTCCTGGGCTCCCGCAGCAGCATGGAAGATGGTAGACGGCAAGCCCAAGTTCTTCCTGTATTTTGCCGACAACGGCGGCGGCATCGGCGTTGTTACATCCGACAGCCCTGTAGGTCCTTTCGTTGATGAACTGGGTCACGGCCTGATCCGCAGGGATATGGAGAACTGCGGCAATGTTGAATGGCTCTTCGATCCCGCAGTTCTTATGGATGACGACGGCAAGGCGTATATCTACTTTGGCGGCGGCGTTCCCAAGGGAATGGCTGCACATCCCGGTACAGGCAGATGCGCACAGCTGGGTGATGATATGATGAGCCTTGTGGATGTTCCCAAGGTGATCGATGCGCCTTATCTTTTTGAGGATTCAGGTATCCACAAATTCGGCGATACCTATTTCTATACCTACTGCACAAACTTCAGCGTAGACGAAGAGGGTACGAAGGAATACGGCTTCAATAACGGCGAGATCTGCGTGATGACCAGCAAATCTCCTTTAGGACCCTTCACCTTTAAGGAGAGGATCCTTAAGAATCCCCAGTATTATTACGGAACGGGCGGAAACAACCATCATGCGATCTTTAAATTCAAGGATCAGTGGTATATCTGCTACCATTCAAGAATGCTGGAGAAGGAGCAGGGCATACTCCACGGCTATCGTTCCACCAGCATAGATGAGTTCACGCCTGCTGCAGACGGCACCATCGGCGATATAAAGATGACCCGCAATTCCAGAAAGCAGGTAGGTAATCTTGATCCCTTCAAACCCATCAACGGCGCTACCTTTGCTGTCATGGGTGGCGTTGATACCGCTCCCGCAGATGAAGTTAGTGAGAAGTGGGGCTGCGGTAATCTGCTTCTTACCGCTATAGATACAGGCGATTTTGTAAAGCTTGAGGGCGTTGACTTCGGCGATAAGGGCGCATCCAAAGTAAAGGCTAAAGTACGCACCAACGGTAAGGAAGGCATTATCCGCGTTACCGTTGGTTATCCCAACAGAACGGTTATCGCATACATCCCTGTTAAGGGCGACGGTACCGCAGTCTGCGAAGCAGCTATCGAGACTCCCGTTACCGGAGTTCAGGATGTTTTCTTTACCTTCAGCGGCGAAGGTTATGAGATCGAGGAGTGGGCGTTCGAATAAAGAGCAGGTCCGGATATGAAGAAAACTAAGATAGCGTTTTTATGCTCCATGCTGTTTCTGCTGGCAGGATGCGGAGAAGCAGAATCCCAGAGCGTAAAATGTGATCTGCCGGATAAGAGCATGATCACTGATAAGACCCTTAAGGAAGTGTTTGAAGAACACGGAATGAAGGTGGGAACCTGTGTGCATTCCGGGGTGATCGACAGCCAGAGTATGGAAAAGATCATCCTGGAGCAGTACAGCAGCATCACCATGGAAAACGCCATGAAGCCTGATTCCATATTGAGTCAGGAGCAGAGCATAGCGCAGGGAACGCTGGTTGTTGATTACAGCAGCGAGACCGTTAAGATCCTCAACTGGGCAAAGGAACATGATATGGCCATGAGGGGACACACCCTGGTATGGTACAGTCAGACTCCGGAATGGATCTTTCATCAGGATTTTGATGAGAGCAAGGCCTATGTGGACAGGGACGAGATGCTCTCCCGCATGGAAAATTATATACGCGGCAATTTTGAGGAGCTTAAAAATCTTGACTGCCTGGATCTTTTCTATGCGTATGATGTTGTCAACGAAGGTTTTATGGAAGACGGCAGCATGCGGCAGAATCACTGGTATGACATCATAGGTGAGGATTATATCTGGTATGCTTTCTATTTCGCGGATAAATATGCGCCGGAAAGCATAGACCTTTATTACAATGATTATAACGAGCAGTTTAAGGATGAAGCCTTATGTGATTTTGTAGAGACGCTTGTGGATGACGACGGCAGATATCTTATCGACGGTATAGGCATGCAGGCTCATCTCTTTACGGCAGATGATCTGAATACTTATCTGGAAGGCGTGGACGGTCTTGCAAAGACAGGCCTTAAACTGCAGATCACGGAACTGGATCTGGGGCTGGGAGCATACCAGTCGCCGGCAGTGCCTACGCAGGATAAGCTTAAGGAACAGGGACGGTATTATTATGAGCTTATAGGCGGTCTTTTTGAGAGAGCGGACGCCGGTAAGATAAACATGGACGCCGTTACTTTCTGGGGCTTTACGGATCTTGCGTCCTGGAGGAGCGAATATACTCCCCAGCTTTTTGATAATGAACTTCTGCCTAAATACGCTTATTACGGCGCAATGCAGATAAAGGACTACGCGGGTTATTAATGATATAAAACAGGGGGATATTTAAAATGCAGCATGGTCTGACACAGGAAGAAATATCAGCATCCGTATGTGAAACGGGAGATATAACTCCCTCCGAGACACTGGACTTTGATATAGTCGTGGTGGGTGCCGGAGCGGCCGGAGTCCCCGCCGCAGGCTGGGCAGCAGAGCTGGGCGCAAAGACGGCTCTTTTGCAGAAAGAGATAAACGTAGTATCCCAGGGCAACTGCGGATCGGCGATAATCAAGTCCAGATCCACGGAAGCAGGCATAGCCAAGTGGATACACCACACCAACGGACTCTGCGACTGGCGCGCTGATGTAAAGCAGTTAAGGGCTTATGCGGATCATTCTGAGGAAGCCATGATGTGGTTCTGGAACAGGGCCGGCCTTACAAAGGAAACGGAGTATGGCGACGGCAGTAAGGTGGACAGCAATACGGAAAGCGCAAAGCTTTTGAATGACGGAGATAAGCTTTGCGCATTTATCAGTACCAGCGGTGATTTTACCGGTACCTGGAGGGACAGGGAGAACAGTTACGAATACGGTGATGACCATTGTTATTTCTGGGCGCCCTGGGTGGGACCCAAGCCTCTGAATGTGGGTAATGCGCTCCGCAAGGTTGTTGATAATGTAAAAGAGAAATGCCCCAATCTGGAAACCTTCTTTTCCACGCCGGCAGTAAAACTGGTAATGGATGGGAAGAGAGTGAGCGGCGTTATAGGAAAGAACGCAGAAGGAAAGTACATACAGTTCAATGCATCGAAGGCGGTGATACTGGCTACCGGCGATTACACGAATAATGCGGCAATGGTTGCAAGGTGGTGTCCCGATATCGCGGAGTTTGATAAAAAGCAGTTCGGCAAGACCGGCGACGGTCATGTGCTGGCTATGAGTGCGGGCGCTAAGATGGAGAATCTTGGCCATACCAAGATGATGCACGATTTTGATTCGGCGCTGATGTGGGAAGAGCCTTTCCTGTATGTTAATATGGAAGGCGAGCGCTTTACCAATGAGTATACCGGTTTTGTGTATATGGGTAATCTCCTTAAGTTCCAGCCATCCTTCAAGGGCAGCATGCTTGATGAGGAGCATAAGGAGAGCGGTTCAAAGGGCTGGTACTGCACTGTTTATGATGACAGTTACATGAGCTGGCCGGATGATGAATTTGTGAGCGGCAGGGTGCCGCCTGTGGTTATGGAAAAATTTATTCCCGGAGCTGTAGAGGATCCCAAGGGAGTATTTAAGAATCTTATCGATCTTCACAGATGCGATACGCTGGAGGAACTGGCCGGAGAGCTGGGTATCCCTTATGAAAAGCTTAAGGCATCCGTTGACAGATATAACGAGCTGTGTGAAAAAGGCTGTGATACGGATTTCGGAAAGCCGGCCAAATACATGCACAAGATAGAGAAAGCGCCATTCTGGGGAGCGCGCAAACACATACGTGTGTCTGCGGAAGTATCCGGCGTGGTAACAAACGAAAACGCCCAGGCACTGGATGAAAGAGGTGAGCCTATCCCCGGACTTTATTGTGCGGGAAATCTGGGCGGGCCTTTCTACGGCGGCGCGGATTATCCTTTCCACCAGACCGGCTTATCGCTGGGCAGGTGTTACACTTTTGGAATGATCGCTGCCAGACATGCAATGGGTGATCTGAAAAAAGACAGATCATAAGATAACGTATGTGCCGGATAATGGTAAAAATACCATTGTCCGGCATGTTTTGAAATAAAAAGAATTTTTTCAGGAGGTAATAAGAATGGATCAGATCTATAAAGAACTGCTGGATAGTTTTGAGCAGATGGGGGAACCTGATGATAAGGCCGAAGAGTTTATTGATGATATCAGGGAAGATATAGAAGCACTGGCTAAGGATTATACAGAAGATGAGTCGAGCGAATTCAGGCTGAGTAATATTCTTGCCGATGACGATTATCTTTTGGAAGAATTGACGGACAGAGTGGCTTATCTGAATTTCGTTGAGGCGAATACCGGGGGAAAGATCGCGGAGAGCGGCGTGTCAAAAGAGGATCTGGAAAACGCCTATCTCTCCGTGATAGATTCATTATTTGAACTTTCAAAATCGATCACTCCGTTGGGAGGATTCGGGAAAGACCGTCTGGAAGCGGGACTTTCACTGATAAGAAATTTTGAAGATATATACTGGCCTATAGCTACCAGGATCGTGCCGGAAAATGCGGAAGCGTTTTCTGACCTTATATCGGATGAGAATTATGATGATATCCTGGTCGGGCGCAAGAGAGCTATCGGAGCCCTCCGCCATGTAGACGGAAAAGTCTGCGCAGCCGGCGCGATAGTATATATGGTGATCGAGGGAACACAGGATTCTGATCCGGCGTTTAAACTGGACTGGGTCGAAGTGCATGAAGATCTGAGAGGAAAAGGGATAGGCAATTTCCTGATGGCGCAGTTTCTTGAACTGGTACTGCAGCGCGAAGGAACGGGAGCATATGTGGAGTTTCCGATAGTGCAGACGCAGGATGAAGCTGAAAGAGAAGCGCTGGATGTGCTGGGAAACTATCTTGATTCATGGGGATTTGCTTTTTCCATACTGGATTCCGGAGAATTTGTGATAAAGATCTCGGAAGTAAAAGATAATAAATATTTCGAAAAAAGATCTCTTAAAGGGAAGTCGCTGTATGCTCTGGGAGCTAAGGGCGCCGATCTCTTAAGGGATTTTTTTGACAGCATGGATAACGATCATGATGAGGATATAAGAGCGCTGCCTTATGATTATTTTGATCAGGATGTGAGCAGTGTGATACTGGAAGGAGGAAAGATCCGTTCGGTATTTCTGGTTCACCGTATGAAAAACGGCAATTACAGATACGAAGCATTGAGAGGTGATAAGAAAAATCTTTCCAATGACGCGATCGATCTTTTGGCTCTTGCTTATAAAGCCTGCGTTTCTGTTGAAGATGACGATAACATGATATATGGTTCTTTTGACAGCGAGGAAGGATTTGAGATGATAAAGAAACTGGTGCCGTCCGGACGCATGCTCATGAAGTTCAGAGGAGTGATGTTCCCGCCGGAACCGGAGGAAGTGATAACGAGCGAAGAATGGGATACGTTCCGTGAGACAGCAGGCTTTTCCAATGAGAAGATACCTGAAAAAGGCCTGGATGATGATGGGATCGGTAAGAAGGAGCTGGCAAAAATCCTGAAGATGACCAAGGGATATTTATCGCAGGAATAAAGATCACAGATAAAATCATAGAAAAGGAGATCATCCATGGACTGGTTGGAAAAATCGAAAAAGAATATACAGGAAACAAAAGAAATCAAAAAAGAAGAAGGAAGAAAGAGCTATGATCCGAAATCTTCGGGTATGGACCCCGAGCTGATGGATCTTCAGACATCCGCCGGGAAAAAAGTATCCGTTAAAGAACCCCAGAAGACAGTTGCTCTTAATAAAATACATAAGCTTCCTGAAAATAAAGGGAAAGAGGAAAAGAAAGAAAGGACACTGGTTTTAGATGAGAGCAGGAAAGAGGTAAAGAAGGAACTGAGCCTGAAAGAACGACTCAGTATCTATAACGATAAAGAGAAAGAGCGCCGCGTGCAGCTGCTGATCGAAAATAAGATACCTGTTCCACAGGATCGTGACGAGCTTATATCAATGCGCGCGGAATATATGGAATATGTTTATCTTGTTAACACCAAAGGCGATTACCTCTTGAATAGCGAGGGCAAAAGACGGCAGGATCAGATATGGAAGCTGAATACCAATCCTCTTATTGTGGAAAATTATGAATGGCTCATGCAGTATTTTACTGTCCAGGATAGATCGATAGATCAAAATCAGGAGGCTGACAAAGCTATACCGGCTATCGAGTTTAAAGATCACGAAGCGAGTATGGATATGCCCGGTATGAAAGAAGCGTATGAGAAGCAGGGAATGAGTAACTGCTATGCCTGCGCCGGCACGGCCATGATAAACCAGTTTATCGCGATGCGCAAAAATGAAGAAAAGATCACCCGCCGGGTAGGCCAGTATGATATGCGCGCATACAGGCCTATGATCCGCAAGTATGATCCTGCCACAGAAAATGTGATGGATAAGGATGAATACGCCGGCAATGTCGCCAATGTAAATTTCTATGCAGGCGCAGGGAAAACGGAAACGGGTAATATATTTGCCCTTGGTGATTTTATGCTCGATACACTGGAAAAGAACGGTATCAGCGATGTGATGCTTAACAGAATGGTCTTCCGTGATCCAAAGATAGACAAGCAGAAGGGTGATAATGAGCATGATAAAAGCGTGCATAATAATATGCAGGCTGTATTTGCGGATAAGATAGCCGGGATAATACGATCCGGAGCTATAGCCGGAGTCCTGATCCAGGAACCGGGATATTCGCATTATGTGACGGTAACCGGCATCAAAGGAGATGAACTCACGGTTTATGATTCTGCGATGTATCAAGGGAAGTCAGATACAATGGATATCAGCTCCATTCTGCAAAGGGGCAGGACAGTAGAGATCAACTGGCTTTCCGATATGAAAAAGCCGGAGGAGATGACAAAGGAATATCAGAATCTTCAGTACGATCCGCAGACAGGATATTCCCTGAAGAAGGTATCGCATACCGAGCTTGGGGAATCAGCTACACATACTAAGGGAATAACGGTTCTGAAGGAAGGCGTGGAGATGGGCGAGGCTTATGAACAGATCGCTCAGTTTTCCTATATTCCCGATCCTCTTGCGCATGTTGAGACACAGACGGTGGAAGAGGCCGTCGGAGAAATCGGGGAGAAACAGGAGACGGTAACGGAAGAGATAAAAGAAGAGAAAAAAGAAGAGGTTTCGCAAGAAGCAAAGGAAGAGAAAAAAGAAGCGGTTTCGGAAGAAGCAAAAGAAGAGAAATACAGCGGGAAAAAGCTGTCTTCCTCAAAAAGGAAGAAGCTTTCTTTTGACAGCGGCCTTGAAACGATAGAGGAAATTGATGAAGAAAGATGGGAAAGAGAGGAAGAGAAACATCAGAAAAAGCTTAGGGAGGGCCGCGAAAGATATGAAAAACTGAAAATACAGGAGAGAAAAGCAAAAGAACAAGAAGCTGAAATGCATCAGAAGCTTCAGGAATACAATGCAAAGAAGGAAGAAGAAAGGAAAAAGCGTGAGGCAAAGAATGCGCAGGAAGTTCAGGTCCGTTCAGTAATAGAAGGTGATTTCAGCAAGAGCAAAAAGTCGGTGCGTAAAGAGGCTGTTAAGACCCAGAAGGCGTTTGAAAAGGCGTACAAGGATTATCAGACTTTTGGCCTTGGAAGCGATCTGCGCAATACGGATATAGTTGCCGGCGACAGGCGTTATATGCGCGGCGTAAAGAATGCGCTGGCAAATTATCTGAATATAAGGGATGCGTTATTTGAAAAGTACGGGTATGCGGAAATGAAGGCCGAGGACATCGGAGCCATGAATATGCATACTTCTGGAGGAGTCCGGGCGCGGAGAAAAGCTTTCAAAAAGAATATAAACACGGTCGAATATATTGTTTCAGATCAGGACTCAGCAGAAAATGACTGGCGCATGAGGAATCTTACGGAAGATGAGACTAAGACGCTCGCTGATGCGTATGAAATTGTGAATGAGGCTGCAAAAGACTACCTGGAGCATCATGGCAGTATTTTCAAGTTCGGACGCGGCAGATCGCGAGTAAAGCAGGTGCGCCGTCTCAGAGACAGACTGCAACTCGATAACATACGGTTCGGGCTGTCAAGAGAACGCAGAAATATCAAGGCTTCCCTGGATAAAAAGTATTCAAAGGAAGATCAGAGCTTACGCAGGGAACTGCACCCTACCTGGCACAAGTGTATCTTGTTTAATGATGTTATTGATACCGGAGAGATAGGACACAGGGAAAAACGCCGCCGTCAGAGGGCTGAGGGCAAAGTTCCTGCCTGGTATAAGAGAGTATGGAGCTGGACTAAGAGAGGCTTTAAAAACAGCGGATGCCGTTTGATGATGGCTTATAATGCTATAGGTGGTCTGATCGACAGGGGACTTGGCCTGGCCACAGCCGTGGTTGCAAATACCATAAGCCTGACCGGAAAGACTGTAAAGCTGCCGCTTAAAGCCATATCCTGTATTTTTAACGGCATATCATCTCTGAAAGGAAGTAAAAAACGCTGGGATGTCAGTATAGATCCCAGGAAGGACTGGAAGAGCATAGATGACGGCCGAAAGATCTTTCGCAGATATTTAAAGGGCGCCTGTTTACTGCCTATGACAGTGATCGAGACGCTGTGCCGCGGCTTGCCGTCTCTCTTCGGACATTATTACAAGAGCGGGGTATACAAGCGCACCCGCAGATGGGCCAAAGCGATATATGGCGATATTAAGCGCGTAGCAGAAGGTGTGGGCATAAAGGAATATGGAGTAGCCGACAGGGCTGCTGAAGATACCGAAATGGCCGGCTATATCACGGCTGAGAGTGTAGAAGCCGAAAGCGTGCTGCATGGCGGAGAGGCAAAGACTTTCCGTTCCGAAAAAGTCGTAGATGAAGATGAAGACGATGAAGAAGAAACGGCAGAGCGCAAGAGTGTGCATGAAGAAGCGGATGTTCAGGAGCGCAAGAGCGTGAATAAAAAAGAGCGTAAGAGCATTCATGTGGAAAAGGCTGAAGAAGAAAAGCATGAAGATGAAGAAATAAAAGAATGGGGCGGATATAAGTTCGGTACCAGCAAGTTCAAAAAGAGAAATGTGAGGGGCAAACTGGGATCAGAGAATGAGGTAACGGTAGAAGAGAAGAAAGCGGCGCTGGGGCCTGATGTGATGGCAGAAAAAGCAAAAGCATACCGTGACAAATGGTTCTATTCGGATCATGCGAAGAAGTATCTTAAAAAAGCCCCGGGGGAAAAAGAACTGAATGATCTGATAGACATAAGCTATTCAAAACTGCAGAGCGGAAAGCAGATAAAGCAGAAAGACCGCGCAGGTATGGCAGCGGATACCAGGAAGAAGCTGGCAATGCAGGCGCATCTGCTTAACGAATACAAAACTCTGCTGGAACGCAGAGAGGAAGAGCGTGAGCTGATCTATAAAAATATCGACAGGAGAGAACTCAAAAATATAGAAAAAAAGTATAAAACAAACGAAGCGAAAGAAGCCTTAAGCTCATGGCTCATCGGAAAGATGTATACGAGTAAGAAGGGAAAGCTGACTGAGTCCAATGTGGATATATTCTATGTCGGAAACATAACAAGCAGGCAGGTAGACATGCTCGCATTTATTGATAATACTGATATTTCGGAATTCAAATATGATTCCGATGAGGAGTTCGTATCTAATTTTGCCGTGAAATATGAGAAACTGTGCAAGCTTTCCGCAGCAGGGTATTATCTGACTGATATCAGCAATCACCATTATTCCGCTGCAAAGCTCGGCGCTATATCCGAAATGGCTTCTGCTATTAAAGCTGAATATGAAGACAGGGTAAAGCTGATATCATCGCCTTATCATGCAGCGCTGCAGGAAAAGGATCTGAGATCATATCTGGGTAAAAACGGCGAAGAGAAGATCAATGCAATTCCGGATAAGGAACTGGCAGAGTATCTTAAACTGTACCGTAAAGTTGAAAAGAACAGGATAGGTAAGAGCAAAGGATACAAACCCTTCATGGAAGAAAAGATCGCGCTGGCCCGGAAAAACCGGAGCATGGCCGATATTGACAGAACAAGAACCTATATCGCTAAGATAAAGGAAGGTCAGACTTATGCGAAGAAGATAAAGCAGGATAAAGAGGAGTTTTCTGACGGAAGAAAGTCGGAGAATTCAAAGGTGGATACCGGGAAGAATCTTATGATCGTATACCGGCAGCAGAAACAGCTGGAAGCTTCAAAAGAAATAAAGGATGATATAGCGTTTGTTAAAGAAACCAGACCCGGGGAGGATTATACAGCTGTATTTGGTCTTATAATCGAGAAGGAAATATATGAATTCGAAAAGACAGTAGCTTCGTTTGCCGAAAAAGGCGAAGTATATGGTGTAAAGATCGATGAAAAGCATAAGCCCGGATTTATGAAGCTGTTTAATGAATGGGTTACCAGCAGAAGAGAGTGGCTCAGGAGTAAAAAAGCGTATTATCTGTGCGGTGAGCTTGCAGAATCAATAAAGTGTGATATGCAGAATCCGACATTCCTGAAGACAAAAGAAGCGGACTGGCTTTTACATTTCCGGGATGAAAATGGTGCGCCCGACGATCAGTTTTTGGATTACAGGGAGCTCAAGGCAAAGTATATGAAGTCTTTCCTGAGTATATTTGAGTATCTGCACAAAAACGGATATCCCATGTCGGAGAATAGAAAATATGAGAAGCGCCTGGAAACAAAGGAAACCATACAGGAAGCTATGCAGGATGAACTTAACAACAGAAAAAACAGCAGCGCTGATATATCTGAGGAACAGAAATTTACCACCGTTACGGTAAACGGAAAGACCTATACTGCCTATCAGAAGAGCAGTATCATTAGCGTTATGGCAAAACAATCCGAAAAATTTACCTTTGAGGGAGAAGAAGGAAAGAATGTTACCGATCTGCTGGACAAGCTTGAGAAAGCTGAAGAAAAATACATGGTTCTGGACAGAACTTATGGCGGCGCCGGAGGAGAAAAATTTGCCATTCATCATGTACTGTTAAAAGAATATGTTGATGAATGTAAAGCAGCAGAAAGAGCCCTGCTTCCTCTGCTTGACGGCAAGGTTAACGGCCTGGAAGAATTTATGCCTGAAGATATGAAGAAGAACAGGAAGAAGGCTGCCGCAGAGAAGAAAGAAGAAAAGAAAGAAGAAAAGAAAGAAGAGATCAAGGCCGAAAAGAAGGAAGAAAACAGAATAGAAGAGGCCATACATAATGTCGGTAAGAAATATGAGAAAAAGGACAAACCGTATGGTCCTAAGGACATGTCCTATTCGATGGGCGTAACGATGGACGTAATCTCTGAGCTTAAGTGGATCGATTCCATGTATAAGAAATCGGACATCCCGGAAGAAGATCTGAAAGTGCTCAAGGATAATATGCGGGCTACGATCGAGTATAGGGGGAAGATGGGAAATGCTCTTCCCGAGAAGCTTCTGAAAGAAGGGACAGATCCCCGCAAAGAAATACCCGGAACGGATAGCAGGGATTACCATGTGCTGTATCGCCAGGTGAAACTGGATGATAATGGGCAGCCTGTTACGGAAGAAGATAAGAAGAATCTTGAGCTGAATATCCGCGATCATGAGGGGTATAAGACATGCAAACTGTCCGAACGCAGGAATCATCTGGATTATGTGGCCCTGGAGGCTATGGAGCTGTTCTTTGATTCAAAGCAGATCACGGATTATGATTACATACGCTCGCATAAGGAGAAGGCGGTACGTCATCTTTCCTTCTTCCATACGCTTATGAACCGTTATATGTCTCATAAGGAATATTATCTTAAGCAGGCTCCACCCGCGATAAGGGTATTCATGTTCCTTATCATGGGAGGAACCCAGTATGCAGAGATATGCGCGCCGAAGATAAACTATGCGTTATACGGTTACGGATACGGAAACGGCGCCCTCGGAGGCTCCAGTGCCCAGACTGTATATCCCGGTTATGAGCCGGGTGTGGACTATAATAAAATGAAGGCTGCGAATGAAAAGGTTTCACGCTTAAAATCAGCCAGAGCACTGACGGATTACTCTGTTGAATTTTCTGATTGCAAAATAATGCAGATCGATCCATATAGTGAAAAAGGCTTGAAGAAGAATTTTGGCGCGATCGATGATACCACAGGATATTCATCTTTTACCAAGGAGCAGCAGTATCTTATAGCGCATGAATTCGGCCCCAAAACACGCCGCGACAAGATGAAAAATGCCGATGTTTATGATATGACCTTCAAGTATCTTGAAGAGTTTATGGAAAAGAAAGATGACAAGGCCTATATCGATAAGATGCTCAAGATCATCGACGGATATCTTGATAAAAATAAGGTTACAAATGACGAAGGCATAATAAATGACCTTGATAAGGTTAAGTCAGAGCAGTAAGATCCTGTACGTCACCTTTCCCACGCAAAGGTCATGGATGTACCCGTGGGAAGGGTGACTTGCTGCTATTACTGGATATAGACAAATCTGGTTTTTCTGAAGGCGGATATTATCTTCAGGACCGCCGAATAGATAAGTCCTATGGCATATATAAGTACCGCGATGCTGCCTTCATTGATGAACATGATGCAGATGATGGCCATAAGCAGATCCACCATTCCGTGTATGAGTTTGAACTTCCATGAGGAGGCCCCCTGTAATCGGGCCTCCCGGGCTCTGAGCACTTCCACAAGACCGGAAAAAGCATGTATCCCGATCAGGTAAAACAGCACATAAAACTTGGGAATGTCCGTCAGGCTTCCGGTAAGGGCTCCGAAATCGAAGAGTATGACGCCTATATAAAGGCTCTCTTTACCGTCTACCATATATCTGGCCATGGTAAAATAATAATACAGTTTGCGTATACCCATGGTCAGAAGGATAAATGCCAGCAGATATACTACCAGCAGATATCCGTATTCGGGATCGGTCAGGAGCAGCAGTGCTCCGATGAACATAAACAGGCCCGATATGACTTCTCTTATCCTCTGTACTGCAGTCATTACCTATCCGCCGTTCCTTTCTCTTCCCCTACATAGCCGGCCAGCATGTTTCCGGACTCAAAGATCTGCCGGCAGACCATTCCCTTATGAAGTATAGCGCCGTTTATGAATTTTCCGAGGAAGGAATCATCTTTATTTTCCACCGCCATATATTCATCCTGATAACGGTTGATATCAAAATCATCCACCGTATCGCCGGAAAGCTCTTCTCCGAAAGCCCTCCAGTCGGCTGAAGCGATCAGCTGCCTTTTGGTTATGATCTGCATGATCCGCTCTTCATGAGGTGCGATCAGCTCATAGTCGTATTCGTCTGTTTCGAAGGCTTCGATATCCCCTCTCAGAAAACGCAGGGCTCTGATCATCTGGCAAAAGGCTTTACGGTAATCCGAAGGGTTGTCTTTTATCATTGCGTTATAATCATCCCAGGCAGGAAGATAGCTGTACTTGGCAAAGGAATAATCCGGCAGATGTCCGGCCCTGCCGTGGCCCAGATTCATTATGGAATCCTCCGAACCCTGATAGATGCTGTTGGTATAAAGGCTCTTATCAAGATCGTCATCTGCTCCGGGATTATGTCTGAATTTTATCTTTCTTTCGGTCTCTTTTCCATCTATGGTAATGAGCTCGTAAAATTCATCATTGGTATTATTGATCACCAGCGAAGGTGTCCCTGCAAAATAGCTGTGTGCCCAGGTATCGGCAAGGACATGCATAGCAATACCTGCATGCTGAAGCGTCCTGCCCTTTGCCAGTTCTACAGTCTTTTTGACCAGCTCACCGTTTGGGCCGCAGATCAGGCGGTATTTACGCATATATCCTTTGGGACGTTTGGCTTTTTCGGCATACAGGTCTTTGGGAAGGAAATGGAAGGAGGCCCAGATCCTGGTTATGTCCTGCAGGCCCACCATATCGGTGCGTGCATCCATCATCTCGAGCTGGAGCTGGGTGGTGGCAGCTTTTTGGGGGGCCTTTATCTTTGACAGCAGCGTTTTTGAGCACAGATCCACAAACTGCGCGCTGTAGGCGATATCCAGACTTTCCTTATGTGTGTACCCGGCCAGTATGGCTGCAGCGTAAGTGGCGTAATAATGAAAATCTTCCTGCATACAGCTTACTCCTTTGCCGCCTCTGTCAGGCTTTTTATCCGTATCACGGAATACAGCATATTCCCAAGCATGATGACCTGCGTAATATCAACCATGGCTGCAGCTATGGCTGACGCTCTTATACCATTCGGAAAATCATTGGGCACTGACAGGACTATAACGATGATATCGATAGCCGCTATCAAAAGAAAGATCCTGTTTTTGCTTTTGCCTCTGCTGTATCTTATGGCGCTTATGCCCACGAAAAAGTGAATGGCCAGTATGCAGAGCATTATCAGTATTAAGACTACGATCACAAAGAATTCTACAAAACCCCGGATGGCTTCTTCCACTTCCATTTCGGCAAAGGCTTCTTTCAGAATGGAATCATCAAGGGTGAGCATCATAAAAGAACGGACAGCGGCCCATAATCCGAAGAAAATATAGTAGCGTCCGTTTAATCTGATATTGCTTTTATAACGCCTGACCAGCGCTTCCTTTTCCTTTTCACTCATCCTGATAACTTTCCCGGCAGTATTGTATATACCGGACCATTATATCACATATATCCTGCCCGCAGCATATAGTTTTTATTGTTTTTTACATATGTTTGGATGTATAATGTTGAATGTGTAGGTATGCCGCACGGAGAGGGAGAAAGGAAATGGCAAATCTTAAAGATATCAAGTATGATGCGTTCATAAGTTACAGGCACAGTGAGTTTGACAGTTTTGTGGTAGAGAATCTTCATAAGAAGCTGGAAAACTTTAAACTGCCCAAATCCGTACTGAAAAAAGTTAAGAACGGCAGGACAAAGATAAACAGGGTATTCCGCGATGTGGATGAGCTGCCTCTTGCCGATAATCTTTCCGAACCCATAAATGAAGCTCTTCGCAATTCTGATTTTCTTATCACAGTATGTACTCCCAGATATCCCCAGTCACGCTGGTGCCTGAAAGAGATAGAGACCTTCCTTCAGACCCATAACAGGGATCATATCCTTGTGGTGCTGGCAGAGGATGAGCCTGTCAATTCATTTCCGGAAATACTAACCCTTGAGGAAGTGGAAACGGTTGATGAAAAAGGCGAAAAAGTGATCATCCGGAAGGAGCTGGAGCCCCTTGCGGCAGATACCCGCGGTGAAAATAAAAAAGAGGTGCTGAAGGCTATGGATACTGCGGTGCTCAAACTGGCTGCAGCGATGTTCGGCCTTGAATTTGACGATCTGCGCCAGCGTAAGCGTGAACAGAAACTGCGCCGCATGGCAATGATCTTCGGAAGTATCGGCGCGGCGGTTCTGGGCTTTGCCATCTTTGCAACAGCCACACTTATCAAGATAAGCAAACAAAACGAGATGATAAATGAGCAGTACGCCCAGCTTCAGGACAGCTTTGCGGGGTCCATGGCCAATGTATCCAATCAGCTGCTGGAGGAGGGACGACGCAGAGATGCGATATATGCCGTAAGGAAAGTGCTGCCGGATACAAGCGAAAACGGCTTTAATAATTCCGCATTCAATGCTCTTGTTACGGCTATGGATATTTACAAGATCTCCTATGAGCATTCTCCGGTCTGTGTTTATGATGCTGACGGATGGGTAAATAGTTACAAGGTATCCTGTGATGGTAATTACGTATTTACCGCTGATGATGATACTATATTTGTGTATAATGTATCTGATGCAAGCCTGGTCAAAAAGATCGAAAAAAGGATGACCTTTGGCGCTTCCGGTATGTTTGAAGCTGCTTTCTGCGGAGAAGAAGGCATACTGGTATGTGATAACGGAGAAGCAACATATTATTCCTTAAAGGACATGAGCTCAAAGAGTGTTGATATAGATTCCGAATCCTATCTGTATGGCAGTGATGACGGGTTTGTAACCTATGCTTTCTTCACAGATATACTGTATGCTGTTGATAATAACGGAGACGTAATATACACGCTGGATATTAAGAAAGAACTGGGCAGCGACGATCCCTGGCTTTATGATATCTGTTTTTGTGATGGCGATGTGCTGCTGGGTTTTGATAAAGGCGTATGTCTTATTGACGAATACAGCGGAGAGATAAAATATACCCGGACAATTCCTGAATGCTTTGAAATAGAATGTACAACGGATAGCGGCGTTATCTATATGACGCTTTTCGGGGAGGCGGAATCCAATGACAGTACTTTTGTATATGCCATTAATTCAAAGACAGGCCGTGAACTGTGGAAACAGAAAATAGATGATTATCTGATGAGCGGGCCGGATATGGTCCTTACGGACTTTTATGTAATGGTCTGCGGAACGAACGATGCGATGATACTGGACAGGGAAACCGGAGATCTTCTTAAGGAACATAGCTTTTCCGATATGATCAGTTCATGCTGGATAGAGGATAACTGGTTTTATGTTATCACGGATACCGGAAGGGTTTATTACTGTGATTATGATAGTGTTTCGGAGATAAAGGACTTTTATGACATAGCGCCCACAGGGGATGTAGGCGATGTGGTATACAAGGACGGGGATCTGTTCTGTAAATATTATTTATCCAATTATGTGATCAGATATTCTGAAATGATCAGTCCGCTGGCAAAAGAGGATTGTGAATATGAAGGCAGTGATGATTGCTGTGAAATAGCAGATGTATCCATGTTTAATGATAAAGAATATAATATAAATCCGGATATGGCCGGCATGGCTCTGTATTCACTTGATCAAAAGTATATTATGGTCGAGTTTATAGACAAAGTAGTAAAGATAATAGATGCAGAGACCAAGGAATGTGTTAATTCCTTTATGGCACCTGAAGATGAACTGTATGACTTCCGCTATAATGATCTGACCGAATGCTATATCATCAGCGGTTCCAAATCATATCTGATGGATGATAAGTTTAATATAATATGTAAAACAGGTCTTATTACGGACTGGGACGGCAAAGATCTGATAATGGTGGGTGATGATTACACATGCCTGCGTATTCCCTGGTTTTCCTATGAGGAACTCATTCAAAAGGCTGATGAATATCTTGGCGACTATGTACCTTCACAGGAGATCAGAGATAAATACGGTATACAGTAAACTATAAAGGAGAGTGAATGATGACAGTTAAAGACATAAATCCTCTTTTAAAAATGGATTATCCCGACGTGGATGTGATACGTGTTGATGACACCTATTATATGGTGAGCACCACCATGTATTTTATGCCGGGCTGTGAGATACTGCGTTCTTACGACCTGGTGCACTGGGAGCATGCGGCTTTTGTTTATGAAAGACTGGATTCCACTCCGGCACAGCGCATGGAGGGTGAGGAGAACATATACGGACAGGGGATGTGGGCAGCCAGCCTGCGTTACCATGAAGGCACCTTCTATGTGATCTTTGTGGCGAATGATACGCATAAGTCGTATCTGTACCGTTCGGAAAAGATAGAAGGTCCCTGGAGAAAGAGCGAGATAGAGGGTTTCTATCATGATAATTCCCTGCTCTTTGATGATGACGGCAGAGTCTATATCGTATACGGAAACCGTGAAGTATATCTTACGGAGCTCAAGCCGGATCTAAGCGGGCCTAAAGAAGGCGGCGTCAACAAGATGATCGTTAAGGATCGTGATGATGCTTATCTTGGTTATGAAGGATCGCATATCTATAAGATAAACGGGAAGTATTATATCTTCTTCATACATATGCCCAGGGCAACGGGACGCAGGACCGAAGCCTGCTTTGTTTCCGATACCATAGACGGAGAATACACGGGGCGTGATGTAATGGATGACGACCGCGGCTATTGCCGCAGCGGCTGCGCCCAGGGCGGCATAGTGGATACGCCGGATGGAAAGTGGTACGCCATACTGTTCCAGGACAGCGGCGCAGTGGGGCGCATACCGGTGCTGATGCCCATCAGTTTTAATGAAGGTGATGATATCCCCGTATTCGGAGATAACGGAAAGGTTCCGCTGGAATTTGAAGTGCCCGACGGCAGGCCCGGCTATGAGTATGAGCCTCTGGCAGGCAGCGACGACTTTAAAGTCCCGGCATGTCATCCTGAGCAGTCTCCGGCATGTCATCCTGAGCGAAGCGAAGGATCTTTCGACAGCTTCGGTTTCAAAAGCCGCTGGCAGTTCTCCCACGAGCCGGAACTTGAGCTGGTGGAGCATGATACTGCAGCCGGCAGCGTAAGGATAACCACAGGCAAGGTATGTAAGAATCTGGTGCAGGCAAAGAATACGCTGACCCAGCGTTCCACATATCCCACCTGCGCAGCCCAGATAACCGTGGACGGCAGCAGTCTTAAAGAAGGGGATTATGCCGGACTCTGCCTGCTTGAAAGCGCCTATGCTTTTATAGCGATAACCCGCAGGAACGGAGAACTGTATCTGGTGATGTATGACCGCGAAGCACCTGAAGGACTCTGGGGCGAGCGTCATGATACCACACCCGGCAGGGAGCAGGCTGCGGTCAAACTTAACGGCAGCAGTGCAGTGCTTCGCGCAGAAGCAGACTTTACCATGATGAAAGATACTGCATGTATGTTTTACATTGAAGACGGACAGAAGAAACAGCTTGGTACCCAGGCACAGCTGAGGTTCAAGCTGGACCACTTTACCGGCGCACGTTTCGGACTCTTTGTATATTCCACTAAAGAGTGCGGCGGAAGCGCGGAGTTTAAAGAGTTTATATATCAATAAGGAGGAAAAACCATGGCAGAATCAAGAGGGCCGGTGGCGCCCAAAGACCCCACAGCAAAAAGACCGTTCTATTACATAATGCGGGATAAGGAGATCTGTCCTTTGCCTGCACCGGACGGAAGGGGCATCACTTTCATCTATGAGAGCGACGGAAGATTAAAGGCCAGCGCCAAGCTGGTGGGAAATCTGGAAGATGAGACCATGCTCAATGAGCTGGTAAAGGTTGATACTTTCAGAAAGCAGGTCCACAGCGTGGGCGTTTCTATACAGAAGGCAGGCGAGCCTGTCAGGGCTACATTTGCTTTCCAGATGTACGGCCATAAGGACCCTTATAACTCAGGCACCACCCTTGCCATGGATATGGATACGGACGGCATGGAGATGGTGATGGAGCTGGATAAGTTCGACTGGTCCGATGATGATAATGTGGTGGGCCAGATCCGCTTTGAGTTTCCCGAGCCCGGCATCATGGCCAAAGTTTCGGTATGCTTCTATCTGAATGACGGATACGTTGCACCGGAGCAGAAGGAAGATAAGGAAGTTGATTACGAAAGCGACGCATATAGGAAGATGATAGAGAAATCCCTTATGCAGAAGGGCAATATCCATCGTCTTAAGGCTGCTATCGATAAGGCGCGCAGAGGTGAGAAGGTTGAATTCGCCTGTTTAGGCGGATCCATCACCCAGGGAGCCGGCGCCATACCCATCAACACCGGCTGCTATGCATATAATGCTTTCAAGGGCTTCTGCGATCTGGCAGGCCGCGGTTATGAAGATAACGTGGGCTATACCAAGGCCGGCGTGGGCGGTACTCCTTCCGAAGTAGGCATACTGCGTTATGTGCATGATGTTACCGATGACGGAAAGAAAGCGCCTGATGTGGTGATAGTCGAATTTGCCGTAAATGATGAAGGTGATGAGACCAAGGGTGAATTCTTTGATTCGCTGGTAAGGATGATCTACAACAGTCCTCAGAAGCCTGCAGTAATACTGCTTTATTCGGTATTCGTTGACGGCTACAATCTGCAGGATCGCTTAAAATGCGTGGGCGAAGCCTATAATCTGCCCATGGTCAGCATAAAGGATGCTGTATACGACCAGTTCTATTTAAGTGAAGAGGATGGCGGCGTAGTCAGCAAGAACCGCTACTTCTACGATATGTATCATCCCACAAATGTCGGTCACCGCATTATGGCAGACGGCCTTATCAATATGTTTAAAGCTGCGGATGCTTCCGCTGATGAAGAGGACTTTGATATAAGCGGCATCACTCCTCCCAAGGGCGGAGAGTTTGAGAATATCTATCTTGTGGACAGGGCAAATATCGACAGCACTCCTGCAGTGATCAGTTATGACTGCGGTACTTTCACGGGACACAGCAAGGAAGTTCAGTTTGTAGAGCGTGACCTGGATATGGGAGGAACTCCCGAATTCAACGAGAACTGGCTCTATGACGGCAAGGCAGAGGAAGCCGTATTTAAGGCAAAGATAAAATGCAGCGCAGTTGTGATAGCTTATATGGATTCTGCATCACCGGAGGTAGGTATTGCGGAAGTATATGTAGATGGTGAAAAGGTGCTGACCATCGATCCACATATCATAGGCTGGCAGCACTGCAATGCGCTGATCGCACACAGGGGCGGTCCCGCTAAGGAATATGATATAGAGATAAAGGTGACCGAAAAGGATAAGCGCTTTACTTTCCTGGGATTTGGCGTAGTAGATTAAGTTAACGGTGTTTTATGATGACAGTAAAACAGGAACAGCAGGTATCAGTTACCGCTGTTCCTGTTTCTGTATTCGCTCGGAGAACAGCCCTTCTGCTGTTTGAATATCCTGTTAAAGGTTGAGATACTGGAAAAGCCTGAGGTGATGGCTACGTCGGTTATGGGTATGTCATGGCGCAGCAGCAGCGTCTCGGCTTCCTTTACGCGCCTCAGGCAAAGGTAATCGCTGAAATTATAATTTGTATATTTTTTAAAGAGCCTGGAGAAATGGAACTTGGAAAAACCTGTCTTTGCTGCCATATCCTCCAGGGAGAGCTTCTCCGTAAAGTGTTCGTCTATATATTTAAGGGTATTGGTGAAAAGATCCATGTACTCCTTGCGCTTGGTGGGCAGGGCGTCGGCACAGCTGCTTATCTGCTTTTCATAATTCTTGCCAAGGCTGATGAACAGCTGTAAAAGCAGCGAAGGTATGGAAAGATCCGAGTATTCCCTTTCGTTAAAGTATTCCCTGTTCATCTGCATGAGTATTTCGAATATCTCGTCATAAGCCTGTTCATTGTCTTCGCGTGTGATGAGCAGTGGCTGGGATAATATCGACATTATGCGGGCAAAGCTGCGCAGTGAAGTAAAGTAGCTTACGTTCATAAGATAGATATAGCGCATGCCACTGGTAGGCGCGATCAGCTCGTGGGTGATGCCCGGGGGGATGAAAAGTATCTGCCTGGGCTGCACTTCATAAGTATTGCGGTTGCATATCGCCGTATAGACATTTTCCTCGGGAACTATTATCTCAAGGGCTGAATGCCTGTGGGGTGCAAAGTCATTGTTTATATCATTATGCCATATCCTGTAGGGATTACCGCCCTGGTAATCTACCATTTCGTGTCCGTCTGTCACATGTCTGTGGTCGGCAAAATCAGAATTGGCAGAATAAAACTGCTCGCGGGTGAGCTTAAGATCTTCATTTTTATGTTCCATTATAAAACCTCTCAAATTTTGCTACACTGCCCAGATTATATCACAAGTTTGCATTTTGTTCAATTATTCATATATTTTTTGAGTAGCTTTAAGGAGCGTATTCATGATATAATCCCTTTATTGTGGATTAAGTCAAAAGGGGGTATGCGCATCTATGAGCCGTTTGGTTTTGACGAGGGATAATCTTCCCTGCTTCATTATTGAAACTGAATGTTTACCGGGCGTAAAAAAGATCGCCGGAAAAGTCAGGGAGGATCTCTATAAGGTATTCGGGGAAATGCCCGAAAAGAGAAAGACCGCCTGCGGCGTGATGCCTATGGTGGATACCTGCAGACTGGTCTTCGGTATCGTGGGTCAGAGCCCGCTGATCGATGATCTGGCGGAAAAAGGTGAGATAGATATAAACGGCATAAAAGGCAAGAGAGAAGTCTATGGATTCTTTCCCGCAAAGGATGACCGCCTGGTAATAGCCGGCAGCGATAAGCGCGGATTGATATACGGACTCTTTCATTTATCCGAGCTCCTGGGAGTATCTCCCTTTGTGAACTGGTCTGCCCTGCCTCCTGCTAAAAAGGAATCCTTTATAATAGATGAGGCGCATTCCATGGTCTCCAGGGAACCTTCCGTTGAATACAGGGGTTTCTTCATTAATGATGAGTGGCCTGCTTTCGGCGAATGGTGCAAAAGACATTTTGGTGGATTTACGGCGGAGATGTATGAGAATGTATTTGAACTGCTGCTGCGTCTTAAGGGTAATTATCTCTGGCCGGCAATGTGGTCTTCCTGCTTTGCGGAAGACGGCCCCGGGCTTAAGAGTGCCGAGCTGGCTGATGAACTGGGTGTGATAATGGGGCTTTCACATCACGAGCCCTGCCTGCGCCATGGTGAGGAGTACAGCCATGTCCGCGGCAAGGATTCGATCTACGGCGATGCCTGGAGTTTCATTACAAACAGGGAAGGCATCACACGTTTCTGGCGCGACGGCCTTAAGCGCAACGGTCATCTCGAAAATGTGATAACCGTAGGTATGCGCGGCGAGCGTGATTCTACGATACTGGGCGATAATGCAACGCTTAAGGATAACATCGATCTGCTCCGTGATGTTTTAAAGAACCAGGAGCAGCTTATAAAGGAAGAAGTTAATGAGGATCTGTCGAAGGTTCCGCGTATGCTGGCTCTTTATAAGGAAGTGGAGGCGTATTATTACGGGGATGAGAACACCCCAGGACTTAAGGAGGGCTGTGAAGAGCTTGAGGACGTGATCCTTATGCTCTGTGATGATAATCACGGGTATTTAAGGAGCCTTCCCGACGAGCAGATGCGCAGGCATCCCGGCGGATTCGGAATGTATTATCATTTTGATTATCACGGCGGGCCGGTATCTTATGAGTGGATCAATTCCACCTATCTGCCTGTTGTATGGCAGCAGATGAGTACAGCCTACGAATATGGCATACAGCGCCTTTGGATAGTCAATGTGGGGGATCTGGGACTGCAGGAGCTGCCCCTTTCCTATTTTCTTGATATGGCGTACGATTTTGATAAATGGGGCAAGTGCGGACCTGACAGCGCAAAGAAGTACATGGATCTTTGGATGCGCAAACAGTTCGGCGCGGCATTCGGACCGGAGGATATCATCAAGCTGGCTGATGTGCAGACGCGCGCCAGCCGCCTCATCCATAACAGAAGGCCCGAGCATCTGCATGAGGGGATCTATAATACACATGCGGATTATGAAGCGAGCCGTATACTGGATCAGATCGTGGAGATATCGGATGAGTATGACGAGCTGGCAGCCAAATGCCCGGCACAGTATAAAGACGCGCTTTTTGAGCTTATCGGATACAGTCTTATGGGAGGCATGAACCTGATAAGTCTGTGGCTCTGCAGGGACTTTAACCATTATTATGCTTCCATCGGCGCACTGGCAGCCAATGTATATGCGGATATGATGGAACAGATGCTTAAGGCGGACGAAAGCTTAAAGGAAGTGCTTCACAGCATAGCCGGCGGCAAATGGGACGGTTTTGGCGAGGCGCTGCATATAGGCTTTAAGAACTGGAATTCCGAAGAGTGCCGCAATCCCGTTATAGAGACCGTCGTACCCGTTAAGGGTAAAGCTCTGGTGGCAGGCCTTGTGGGAGAAAATGCTTCAAACCGCGGTATGGAATGGACCCGCAGGGTAATGGAACTGAACTGCTACGACAGGGAAGATGAGGAGAATGCCTGGGCGGATATATTTGTATCCTCTTGCGGAACCGAAGACGTGGAGTTTGAGATCCGGTCCGATTCCGACTGGCTGGTTCCCGAATATAATAAGGAAGTCCTTTCGGAGGATGATCCTTTCCGCATAATAGCACTTTGTGCAAATAAAAAGGCATCTTCAGGGAAGAGTGCAAAACTTGAGGTGATCTATCCCGGAGGCCGTATAGAATTTAAGGTGAATGCACCCGTATCCGCCGGCTTTGGTGACGCCTTTGCGGAAAGCAGGGGATTGGTGGCCATGGACGCCGCTCATTATAATGCAAAGCATGACAGCGAAGGGGCAAGATTCTGCCTTATACCTGCTCTGGGACGCCGTGAGGATGCTATGGCCGTAATGCCTGTCATTTCCCATTTTGATAATACAGAGGATGCGCCTTATCTTGAATACAGCTTTAAGGTAAGGGAAGACGGCGAATATAAAGTATACTTTCAGCTGCTTCCCTGCAATCCCTGGATACAGGGCAGAAAGGTTAAGCTCTGCTTTGATGTTGACGGTTCCGAAACCATCGAGTGCAAAGCAGTACCGGAGGGTTATGTAGCCGGTGAATCCCGTGACTGGGGAGCGGGAGTGCTGAACCACGTCCATCTTGTTGAGGCTTCTGTTAAGCTGAAGGCGGGAGTTAATAATCTGAGGTTCTACGGAACGGATCCGGAGAATATCCTTGAACGCATCATCGTTCTGCGCAAAGGATGCGCAGTTCCGGTATCATTTCTTGGGCCTGATGAGAGCGTAAAGGAGTGATTTTTGACAAAATGCACAAGAAATGCTCCAAAATGAGCGTGAATTTAATATAAAAGAAACAACGCAAGAAATGAGCAAATTGGAGCATTGTTTGATAGGCACATAAAAAGAGCAGTATTTATAATTGCAATTGTGAAATTTTCGCGTGCTGTTTTTATAGTTGCATTAACAGGGGTGTTGTGCGCTTGCGGAAAGCCTGATGGGACAGCGGATCCGGAGCCTTCGGCTGCGGCGGTCCCGACTGATACAGCGGACGCGGAACCTACAGCAGGTGATGTACCGGCGCCGGAAGACGATCCGGTAACAGATACCCCTCCTGCTGCTGAAACGGAGGAGGTTCCGATTTTAAGAGATTCAGTCCGCAGCGGTTTCGGAGGTTTTGCCGGATGTGCAGTAACAGGCATGGAGATAGATGATCCCAAGGTCTGGGACATAGTCACCACCCATTTTGAAGCTGTAACCATAGGTAATGAGCTAAAACCCGATGCACTGTTTGATTACAGCGTTTCCACCTGTCCAGGCACGGAAGTAACGGAGCTGAACGGACAGGAGATGACAGTACCTAAGATCAGCTACCAGAGAGCTGAAAAGATATTAAACAAGTTCCTTGCATGGAACGAAGAGAACCCTGACAAGCAGATAAAGATACGCGGGCATGTGCTGGTATGGCATTCCCAGACTCCGGAATGGTTCTTCCATGAGGATTATGATAAGAATAAACCTTATGTAAGCGCTGCGGAGATGGACAGGCGCCAGGAGTGGTACATAAAGACAGTGCTTGAACACTTTACCGGCGAGGACAGCAAATATAAGGATATGTTCTATGGCTGGGATGTGGTGAACGAAGCCATAAGCGACGGCACGGGAACGTATCGCAGTGATAATGAGAATCCGAACGAGCCTCTGAGCGATGACAGACACGGCAGCAATTCCAGCTGGTGGCATGTATATCAGAGCGAAGAATATATAATAAACGCGTTTAAGTATGCCAACAAATACGCACCTGCGGATCTTGAACTATATTATAATGATTACAATGAGTGCGTAGGTAAAAAGAAGTACGGCATAATAAAGCTCCTTGAAGAAATAAAGGCGCATGAGGGTGCTCCTGGAGAGGGGACCAGGATAAGCGCCATGGGCATGCAGGGACATTACAGCATGGCTGATCCTACTGCTGTAGATATACAGAGTGCGATCAGACAGTATTCCGAAATAGTCGGACATGTGCAGCTCACCGAAGTAGATGTGAGAGCCAGCGAAGATTATGACGGAAGCGAAGCTGCAAAGCCTGCAGAATATGAGAAACTCTCAACCCGCTACAAAGTCATCTGGTATTCCCTGCAGAATGCCAATACGGATGGACAGGTTGTGGACGGAATAACCTTCTGGGGAACCGTGGATCATTATTCATGGCTGCAGTCCAGATCGAATGTGGGCGGAGGAAGCACTACGGGATTACCTCAGTGTCCGCTGCTCTTTGATGAACATTATGAGCCTAAACCCTGCTTCTATGTTTTTGCAGGATCGGACGAATAAAGTAAAAAAGGCATCAATGATGCCTGATCTCGGAGGAAGAAATGGCTAAAAAACGGAATATCACCATTATCGTTGTGGCTGTTATAGCCCTGTTGATCGTAATCATAGCGGTGGCCAACAGCAAAAAAGTCTATGATTTCCATGAAAAATACGAGGGAGTGGACCTCACAAAAGAGATAGAAGGTGCGGAAAGAAACGGTACTTACAGCAAGTACCTTGTTAATCATGCTTCTGCCGCAAAACCCTCCAAGGATGCCGAGGTAGATGTTTTCAATTATAAGAGTGAAGGCGAAGTAACTCTGGAAGATAACTACAGCGGTTCTAAAGCAGTACTTACCCAGCCTGGATCCGAGATCACCTGGAATGTTGATGTTCCCGAGGCTGGTCTTTACAATCTTTATGTTGAATATTTTGCTCCCGAATCAAGAGGCGTTGCAATTGAGCGTACCCTTAAGATAAACGGCGAGCTTCCTTTCGAAGATGCTTCCAATATCGAATTCACCAGAATCTGGACCGACGCTACCGAGCCCAAGATCGATAACCAGGGCAATGAGATCCGTCCCATGCAGGTGGAGATCTTTGACTGGCAGAAATCATACTTCCGCGATGACATGGGATATGTTGCAGATCCCTATCTTTTCTATTTTGAAAAAGGATCAAATACGATTTCACTGAAAGCCGATAATGAGCCCATGGCTATCAGAAAGCTTGTTGTACAGGGCGAAAAGAAGCTTCCTACTTATTCTGAGTATATAGCTTCCAAGTCTTCTATGGGTAACGGGGATTCAAGTCTTAATCTTGTTGTGGAAGGTGAGAAATCATCTTCCCGTTCAGAATCTTCTCTATATGCAAAATATGACCGTTCATCACCCACTACTTCACCTTCCAGCGTAACTACCACTGTACTTAACTATGTCGGTGGTGATTCCTGGAGAAGTAACGGTATGTGGGTTGAATGGGAATTCGAAGTTCCCCAGGACGGCCTTTACAACATAATGATCAAGGCACGCCAGAATTACGCACGTGGCAGTATGTCAAACAGAACCATTCTTATTGATGGTGAGGTTCCCTTTGAAGAACTAAAAGAGATATCCTTTACTTATGAAAATGACTGGGATTGCAAGAGACTTGCTGATGAAAACGGTAACGATTACCAGATAGCTCTTACAAAGGGTAAGCATACCATCCGCCTTGAGGCTACACTGGGTCACCTTGGTGAACTCCTTTCCGATCTGGAAAGTTCTACCTACAGACTTAACCAGGTTTACAGACGTCTGCTGATCTACACCGGATCTACTCCCGATCAGTACCGTGATTATAAGATCGATACCACTTATCCCGAGATAATCGAAGCTATGGATATCGAGTCCAAGAGACTTTACAAGCTGGTTGATGATATGGTTGCATACTGCGGACAGAAGGCTGACAATATCGCTACCGCACAGACCATGGCACAGCAGCTTGAGCGTTTCGTTGCAAAGCCCCAGAAGATCACTCTTGAGTTTACCGCATTCAAGGATAATATTACAGCTCTTGGTACCGCAGCCCTTAACTTAAGCGAGACCAAGCTGGATGTAGATTATCTGCAGATCACAGGCGTGGATGTGCAGCCTAACAATGAGAAGACCAATTTCTTCAAATCTGCATGGCATGAGATCAGATCCTTCGTAGCATCCTTCTTTGTAGATTACAATGCTGTCGGTGATGTATACACCGGTGGTGATGCAAAAGAAGCTGTTACCGTATGGGTTCTTACCGGACGTGATCAGGGTACCATCTTAAAGTCCATGATCGACGACGGATTTACTCCCGAAACAGGCGTTAAGGTCAACGTTAAGATAGTTGGTGCCGATGCATTGCTGAATGCGGTGCTGGCAGGTCGCGGTCCCGATGTGGTTCTTTCCGTAGGTGCCGACCAGCCTGTAAACTACGCTCTTCGTGGAGCTGCTGAGGATATCACCCAGTTCCCGGATTATAAAGAAGTGCTCAGCCACTATTCACCCAGCTCTTATGAGCAGATAAGCCTCGACGGACACATCTACGGTGTTCCCGAGCAGCAGACCTTCAACGTTATGTTCTATCGTAAGGACGTACTTGAGGAGCTGGATCTGGAAGTGCCTAATACCTGGCAGGAAGTTATAGAGATGCTTCCTACCATCCAGGGTAACAACCTGACGATCGGTCTGCCTTCAGCTGCAGGTTCTTCCTCCAGCGCAGGTGCAACCACCGCGGTGGCATCCAACCAGCCCGACCTTTCACTGTACTTCACTCTGCTGTTCCAGTATGGCGGTGATATGTACAATAAAGAGGGTACAAAGACAGCAGTCGATACCGAAGCAGGTATCTCCGCATTCGATGATACCGTAAGATTCTTCAACGACTACGGCATACCCGTTTACTTCGACTTCGTAAGCCGTTTCCGTTCAGGAGAGATGCCTATAGGTGTAATGCCTTACTCAATGTATAACACCCTGATGGTATCCGCACCCGAAATAAGAGGTCTCTGGGACTTCACTCTGATCCCCGGTACCGAGAAGGAAGACGGAACTATAGACCGCAGCTGCTTCATTACAGGTAACGCTACCATGATGATCGCTACCGATGATGAGCAGAAGAAGCAGAATTCCTGGGAGTTCATGAAGTGGTGGGCTAACGCAGATACCCAGGTAAGATTCGGACGTGAGATAGAGGCTCTGCTTGGTGCTTCCGCACGTTACAATACGGCTAACAGGGATGCATTCTCCAGACTTTCATGGAGCGTAGAAGATATAGCAGTACTTGGCGAGCAGTGGGATTACACTGTAGGTATCAGGGAAGTTCCCGGCGGATACTTCACAGGCCGTCACATTGCAAACGCAGTACGTAAGTGCATCAATGATAAAGACGATACCCGTGAGACCATCATCGACTACTCTATCAAGATTGATGAAGAGATCACAAAGAAACGTAAAGAGTTCGGTATGTCAGTTTACGGTGAATAAAGAAATATCCGTAGAATAAAGAGGTAGGTATAAAATGGCTAAAGACAAGGCAAAAGAGAACACAGAACCTATGGTACAGATGCCTGTACTGTCAGGAAATGAAACTTATGTGCAGAAGTATTTCATACTTCGTAAGCATAAGCTTAAGGTAGCGTGGAGAAAGGCGAAGGTTAACAAGAACTGTTATATCTTCCTGGCACCCTATGCTATATTATTTACGCTGTTCTATTTATTCCCGGTGGTGGCATCTATCTTTTTCAGCTTCACCTACTATAATATCCTGCAGCCGCCCCGCTTTATAGGCCTCAGCAACTACATGAGCCTTCTTCTTGAAGATGATATCTTCCTTATCGGTGTCAAGAATACGCTGATCATAGCGCTGGTAACCGGTCCTTTGGGATACATAATGTCATTCGTGTTTGCATGGATGATCAACGAGCTTCCCAGATGGATCCGAAGCGTAGCGGTCATCATATTCTACGCACCTTCCATCGCAGGTAACTGTTTCGTTATCTTCTCGGTATTCTTCCGTGGTGATGCATACGGATATGCAAATGCAGCCCTTATGAACCTCGGTATAATCGATAACCCTATTTACTGGTTTACCGATCCCAGATACATGCTTCCTATCTGTATGGTGGTTATCCTGTGGATGAGTCTTGGTACCGGATTCCTTTCCTTCGTTGCAGGTCTTCAGGGCGTTGATACATCACTCTTTGAAGCCGGCGCCATCGACGGTGTGCGTAACCGCTGGCAGGAGCTCTGGTACATCACCCTTCCTTCCATGAAGCCCATGCTTATGTTCGGTGCCGTTATGACCATCACTACTTCATTCGGTGTGGCAGACGTAACAATGCAGCTTTGTGGTTTCCCCAGTACGGACTACGCAGCACGTACCATAGTTGCACACCTTATCGACTACGGTTCACAGAGATTTGAGATGGGTTATGCCTGCGCTATAGCAGCTATACTGTTCCTGATGATGATACTGTGTAATAAGGCAATACAGGCACTGCTCAGAAGAGTGGGTACTTGATAGAAGCAGGTTGTTGGCAAGTGTTCTGAAATTTCTTTAGGAGTAGGGATAAACTATGAGCAAGAATAAGAAGAATAAAGTGGTTGAGGAAAAACCTTATAAGAAGCCGCTGATCAGGAGAAGAAAGGCAAACAGATCCATAGGTGGTGATATAGCCCTCTATATTTTCCTGTTCCTGGTGGCGCTGATAATGGTATTCCCTCTGGTATATGCAGTAGAGGCTGCCCTTAAGCCCCTGGATGAGCTGTTTATGTTCCCGCCCCGCGTATTTGCAAGGCGTCCTACATTAAACAACTTCGCCGACCTGTTTGTTACAATGGGTAAAGGCTGGGTTACCTTCTCAAGATACCTGTTCAACACAGTGTTTATCACTTTCGTTGGTACTGCAGGCCACCTGTTTATCGCATCAATGGCAGCATTCGTGCTTGCAAAGTACGATTTCCCCGGCGGACAGGGATTTTTCAAGATCGTAACCACCGCTATGATGTTCAACTGGTATGTTTGTGCAATTCCTAACTACATCATCATCAGCAAGCTGGGATGGATCGATACTTACTGGGCCATCATTATACCGGCTCTGGCAGCTCCCATAGGTCTGTTCCTGATGAAGCAGTTCATGGAAGGTCTTCCCACAGCTCTTATCGAGGCTGCTAAGATAGACGGCGCAAATGAGTGGACGGTTTTCTCTACCATAGTTATGCCTAACGTTAAGCCTGCATGGATGACACTGATCATCTTCCAGGTACAGGCGCTCTGGAATAACAGAGCATCAATGTATATTTACTCCGAAGAAAAGAAGCCCATGGTATTCGCACTCCAGCAGATCCAGGCCGGCGGTATCGCAAGAACCGGACAGGGCGCAGCGGTGCTGGTAGTAGTAATGGTAGTGCCCATCCTGATATTCGTATTATCAGAGAGCCAGATACTGGAGACCATGGCAAGTTCGGGTATTAAGGAATAAGCAAAGTATTATTTGAGCAAGCATGATATGTCATTCTGAGCGAAGCGAAGAATCTTTTGAATAAGGATGACCGGAGGGATAGCATGAAAAACAAGATCGTAAGGATCGTGACAACTTTAACAGTGATGCTGGGTGTAGCGCTCTCTTCCTTTGCCACTGCAAAGGCTGGAGAAGACAATTACACCTACACATATGATTATTGGGGAGATGTACAGGAAAGCCCTGATGCTTATACTGTTGCCCAGGTATTCGACTTTGGCGCTTTAGGTCTCGATAAGAATCTGAAAGCCGCCGAATCGCTTTTTGTAAAAGATAATCATGTATTCCTCTGCGATACCGGAAATAACAGGATAATTGAGTTCGAGCGTACCGGAGCTGATGCGTTCACGGTTGTAAGGGAGATCACCAAGATCAAGGGCGCAGATCCCGAGACACTGGCATCACCTGCAGATATTTCGGTAGATGAGGACGGAGACCTGTTCATAGCTGACCGCGATAATGCACGTGTTATCCGCTGTGATAAGGATCTGAACTTCAAGATGCAGTTTACCAGACCTTCCGATCAGGCTATAGATGCCGAAATGGGCTTCCGTCCCGACAAGATAGTAGCCGATACCGCAGGACGTATATACTGTGAAGCAGCCGGTATCAACAAGGGCCTGCTTAAGTTTGAAGCTGACGGAACATTCTCCGGATTTGTCGGTGCAACCCGTGTTTCCTATAACTTTATGGATTATCTCTGGAAGAGATTTGCATCCCAGGAACAGCGTGCACAGATGGTTTCCTTCGTTCCTACAGAGTACGATAACATCTACATTGATAAAGAAGGTTTCATCTACGCCGTAGCAGGTGGTCTTGATGAACAAGACCTTAAGGATGAGACAGTTGATGCTGTACGTAAGCTTAACATGATGGGAAGCGACATACTTGTACGTAACGGCGAGTATCCCGTATACGGCGACCTCTACATGGGCGGCGCCGGTGGTATAACCGGACCTTCCTACTTTAAGGATGTAACAGTTCTTGATAATGATATCTATATCTGTCTTGACCAGAACCGCGGACGTCTCTTCGGTTATGATGATCAGGGCCGTATGGTATACGCTTTCGGCGGTAACGGTAACCAGGCCGGATATTTCCGTAAGGCTGTATCAATAGAGCATATGGATAACGACCTGCTTGTACTTGACCAGCTGGACGGTACCATTACCCTCTTTATACCTACACATTACGGACAGCTGATCTACGATGCTATGGCTCACTTTGATGTAGGTGAGTATGATGAGTCACAGGCATGCTGGGAAGAAGTTAAGATGCTTAACGGTAACTATGAGCTTGCTTATATCGGTATAGGACGTAACCTGCTCAGTAAGAAGCAGTATAAAGAATCTATGGAATACTTTGAAGTAAAGTATGATGATGAGAATTACTCCAGGGCATTTGCACAGTATCGTAAGCAGTGGATACGTGAGCATATAATCACTATCCTTGTGCTGATCGTTATCCTTGCCGCAGTGCCTATGGCAATAGGAAAGGTATTCTCTCTGAAGGAAGAGATCGACAACGCGGATATATTCAAATTGAGACGATAAGTAAGCCAAAAATCAAGAATGAAAAGGGTGGACGATAATGGCCAGAAGATACCAGAAAGCAGAAAGTAAAGAAGAAAAGAGAATGAGGCGTGCCGAGTGGATGGCGCATTGGGGCAAGACGATGAAATTCGGATTCTATTGCCTTACGCATCCTCTTGACGGCTTTTGGAAGCTTACCCATGAGCACAGGGGTAGTTATGCGGCTGCAAATACCATACTGATCCTGGCGATCTTTACCCGTATAATCAAGCTGAAATATACAAGCTTCCTGTTCCTGAATGTATATTGGGAAGATGTCAATGTCTTTCTGTATATAGCCAGTATAATCTTCCCGCTTTCTCTTTGGGTTATAGGTAACTGGGCACTTACCACTTTGTTTGACGGTAAAGGACGTCTGGGTGATGTGTATATGGGTACCTGTTATGGTATGCTTCCTTACCCGGTTATCCAGCTCCCGCTGATGATAGTAAGTAACTTTGTAACAATAGAAGAAGGACAGTTCTATTCGGTACTGAGTGTCCTTTCACTAGTATGGTGTCTGATATTGATCATCTGTGGTATGGGTCAGATACATGCATATTCCGCAGCAAAGACTCTGTTCTTTACGATAGCGTCTATAGCTGCAGTGCTGGTAATGATATTCCTGCTGATGATTTTCTTCAGTATGGTTACCCAGGGTGTTTCGTACTTTATCTCCATCGGCCGAGAGCTGATGTTCCGAATGTAGAAAGCTTTACGACCAGAGAACTTAAAGGATAGGAGTTGCCATGAGCGAGGATAAGAACATTAAAAAAGAAAAGCCGGTTAAGGCAAAAGCAGAAAAGCCTGTAAAAGCTCCCAGAAGGAGAACCAGGGGCGAAACAAATACCGAGCGCAGGAATGCCATAGTGGATTTCCTTAAGAGCCTGATCGTTCCTGTTGTTTTTTGTGCGATCTTAGGTATAGGCATTTTCCTTATTATTCATTTCGTTAACCCTACTGAGGTGGAAGTTAATATCCAGCCTTACGGTTTTGACGGTTCTGAAGAGCCTATCGTGATGGAGAATGACCAGATCCGCTTTGAGATGGATCCTCTCACAACCCACTTCAATATCACGAAGAAGTCTACCGGTAAGGTATGGTCTTCATATATAGAGGATGCTGAAAGCGACAGCAGGGCTCTTTCCGATGAGAAGAACCACATGATGTCTAATCTTCTCCTTACCTATACCATTAAGACCGGTCTGGAAACCATTTACGATACCAAGGCTTTCAGCGTTGACAACTCAATATACGAGATAAAGCAGGAAGGTGATACCGTAAAGGTATTCTATACTATTGGTAAGGTTGAGAGAGAATATATTATCCCTAAGGTAAAGCGTGTTGCTGAAATGGACGCATTACGTGACAAGATGGAAAAGAACGATGCGTCCATGGTTAAGGATATGTACAAGAAGTACGATATCAATAAGCTGAAGAAGGGTGATGACAAGGATGCTCTCCTTGAGCAGTATCCTATCCTTGCTACCGAGCCTATCTACGTTCTTAAGGCTAATGCAAGAGAAGACCGTAAGCAGCAGATCGAAAAAGCTATGGAAGGTGCCGGCTATACTTATGAAGAGTATGAGATGGATAAGGAACTTGACCAGTCCGAGTCCGGCGAAGAAAACGAACTCTTCAATGTAGAGATGGATTTCCGTCTTGACGGCAACGATATGATCGTTGAGATACCTTTTGATTCACTTGAGTATGATCCCGCAGCGCCCATCACTCTGCTCACTCCCCTTCCTTACTTCGGAGCAGGCAGCAAGACAGATGACGGCTTTATGCTGGTTCCCGAAGGCGGCGGCGGACTTATCGAGTATAACAACGGTAAGACTGCACAGAATAACTACTATGCAAATATATACGGCTGGGATTACGTAATGCGTCGTAAATACGTGATCCATAATACCAGGGCTTACTTCAACGTATTCGGACATTCCTGCGGAGATGACGGTTCATTCATCTGCATACTTGAGGATGGCTCATCTTACGGATCAGTTAAGGCCTTCGTAAGCGGCAAGCAGAATGATTACAACTTTGTAAATACCGATTATACTATCTGTGCTAAGCAGGAATTCGATATCTCCAATATGTCAAGTTCCGCAGTTTACTCCTTCAAGTCGGATCTTCCTGAGGGAGAGAAGATAGTACAGCGCTATCGTTTCATAGATTCTACAGATTATGTAGATATGGCTTATGCATACAGGGATTATCTTGAAACTACTTATGGCCAGTATATGAGCCTTAACTCAGATACAGCTGCTCCTGTTTCGGTTGAGATCCTTGGTGCTGTTGATAAGATACAGCAGGTACTTGGTGTGCCCGTATCACTGCCTCTTAAGCTTACATCTTTTAAAGATGCAGCTGAAATGATAAAAGATATGAACTCCGTGGATATAGGTAAGCTTTCGGTTAAGTACAGCGGCTGGTGCAACGGCGGCGTTAACCAGAAGATCCTTACCAGTGTTAATCCGGTAGCGGCTCTTGGTTCTTCAAAGGATCTGAGCAATCTGTCTACCTCTGCTGCAGGATACGGTGTGAACCTGTACCTGAACGGTATCACCCAGTATGAGCACCGCAGCAATATCTTCAACGGATTTATATCCTACAGGGATGCAGCAAGAATGCTTACAAAGGAACGTGCCGAGCTCTTTAACTACAGCCATGTTACCTATGCGGCAAGAGAAGGCTTCAAGAGCTATTATCTGCTCCACACTCCTTTAGCCATGACCATGGCTGATAACCTGGTAGCAGCAGCAGATAAGTATTCAACAGGCGTATCCTTTGAGGATATCGGTATGGATATCTCCTCCGACTTCTATCGCAAGGATCCCCACAGCCGTGAAGATGTTAAGCAGAAGAATATGGATCTGCTCAAGTCAATGGATGATAAGAAGGTCATGATCAATATGGGTAACGACTACGCAGTACCTTTTGTAGATATGGTTACCAATATGGACCTTAAGGGCAGCGAATATACTATAATCGATCATAACGTACCGTTCTATCAGATAGCTATACACGGATATATCGATTATACAGGTTCACCCATCAATATCTGCGGTGATGATCAGGAAGAACTCCTGCGCTGCGCAGAGTACGGAGCAGGACTTAACTTCACCTTCATGTATGAGAGTTCCTTTGCACTGCAGAAGACTCTGTACTCCGAGTATTACGGCTGTGAGTATGCAGCATGGAGAGACCGCATGATGGATATGGCAACCAGGTATAACCGTGAGGTGGGCCACTGCTTCAACCAGGAGATGACAGATCACGAAATCCTTGGTGATTATGCAAGATGTACTACCTATGCTGACGGAACAAAGGTATATGTAAACTACAGCTTTACCGAAGATTTTGTAACCGAAGACGGCAAGACGATCCCTTCCCGTGACTATTTGGTTGTACGCTGAAATTAACAGTAAATCGGATAAAGAGAGGCTTTGAACATGCAAGTAAAAACAGATGAAAAAAACAAGAAAAAAAGGCTGGTCGGTCTGGAAAAGAGGAAGGCAAGGGCAGGATATCTGTTCTGTCTGCCGTTCATCCTGGGTTTTCTGATCTTTATGCTCAGACCCTTCCTGCAGTCACTTTACATGAGTTTTACCTCTGTTGAGCTGGGTGCCGGACTTTTCAAGATGACCTATACGGGATGGGCAAATTATTACTTTGCATTCCGTACCGATCCCGAATACGTCAGGCTTCTTACGGAAGAGCTGCTGCGTATGGTGGTTTATTCCTGCGCTATCATAGTGTTCAGTTTCTTCGTATCGCTGATACTTAACCAGAAGTTCCAGGGACGTGCTCTGGTGCGTGCGGTGTTCTTCCTGCCGGTTATCCTTTCCTCCGGTGTTATGCTTGGACTGGAATCCAATAACCAGCTGATCGCACAGCTGCAGCAGACCGTTGAAAGTACTACTGCAGACGTAAGTATCACAGCAGGCCTCCAGACCATCTTAAGAACCACAGGTATAGGTGGTAAGGCATTTGAGCAGGTGTTCGAAGTTATCAATAACATATATGATGTGGCCCTGGCCAGCGGTATTCAGATAATCATCTTCCTTTCCGGTCTGCAGACCATACCCGGAAGTATGTATGAAGCAGCACAGATAGAGGGATGTACCGCATGGGAGAGTCTCTGGAAGGTTACTTTCCCCATGATCAGCTCACTTTTCCTGGTTAACTGGGTGTATACGGTAGTAGACTTCTGTATGCGTTCCGATAATCAGGTCATAGATAAGATTCAGACCGTTATGGTCCAGAAACAGGACTACGGCACGGCGTCAGCCATGACCTGGGTTTATTTCCTTGTGGTCATCGCGTTCGTCGGTATTACTTCACTAGCTATCTCAAAGGGGGTATATTACAGTGATTAATGTTAATATCAATAAGGATACCTTCTGGGAAAGGAACAGAAAATCCGGCGGTTATCTTTTCAAAAAGAAAGCTACCCAGGTAACTGTCAGCATATGCCGTTTCATATTGCTGTTCGGTCTGTGCTTCCTTATCCTGCAGCCTATACTTAACAAGATTTCCGTCAGCCTTATGACTGAAGAGGATCTCTTCGATCCCGTGGTTGTATCCATTCCGCTTCATTTTACGCTGGATAATTATGAGATAGCTGCTGATGTTATGAATTATAAGGTTGGTTTTGTGAACTCCCTTATAATCTCATTGACTACATCCCTGCTTCAGATAGCGATGTGTACTCTGGTGGGTTATGGTTTCGCAAGATTTAAGTTCCCTCTTAAGAAACTCTGGTTTGCATTCGTCATGCTGATCATAGTTATACCTCCCCAGGTTATATCTACTTCCCTGTTCCTGAGATTCCGTTTCTTTGATATCTTCGGTATCTTCCAGGCGATCAGGGGTGAGGCGCTTAACCTGCGTGGTTCCATAATACCTTACTACATGCTTTGTGCAGGATGTATGGGACTTAAGGATGGTCTGTATATCTACATGATAAGACAGTTCTTCCGTAATATTCCTAACGATATGGAAGAGGCAGCATATGTGGATGGCTGTGGTATGTTCAAGACTTTCTATACCATAATGCTTCCCGAAGCAACGCCCATCATCACCTCCTGCTTCCTGTTCTCATTTGTATGGCAGTGGACCGATGGTTTCTACTCAGGAATGTTCCTTGGTGGACGTCGTCTGGTAAGTACCAGTATCTCCACCATAGTAGACTCACTGGGTGTATATATCCAGCGTCTTACCGGCGAGAAAGTTGCGGTTTCCATCGCATATTCAAACTGTATACTTTCCACTGCAACCCTGCTGGTTGTAGGCCCGCTGATCATACTTTACCTGTTTGCACAGCGTAAATTTGTTGAGAGTATTGCATCCAGCGGTATCAAGATGTAAAAAATGAACAAACTTTGAACAAAGTTTGAATAAGTTGTTGATTTTTCCGTAATAGTGCGATATTATAATTCCAGGTTACCTGCCGGAGGGGATTACCCGACGGTTTAAGTAAACAAACAACAAACAAATCAAATGGAGGGTAGAAAAGTATGAAAAGGAAATTTGTTCCTGTTGCTCTCGCAGCTGTGATGGCATTCAACATGGCAGCCTGCACAAACGGTAACGACAACGGTGGTACACCTACAGATGCCGCTGCACCTACAGATGGCGCTGCACCCACTACTGCACCGGACACCCCGGACAACCCGGAACCCGTTGAGGATGTAGAGCCTTATACCGTACGTACTAAGGCAGACGGCAGCCCGATCGATCTGGGTGGTATGGAGATCATCATCCGTGACTGGTTCTCAAATGCAGAGACCGATATCATGCATGCAGATCCCGACAGCCTTTCAAGCTACGAGGCTGAGATCCGTGAGTACCGTGAGTGGGCACAGGAGAAGTACAACTTCAAGCTTCGCCAGGTTGGTGGTGCTGACTGGGGTCAGTGCATCAACGATTTCGTTAACTACGTAACCACCGGCGGCGGTGACATCGAGTTCGAATATGAAGCAGGCGTTCCTGAGAAGTGCTCAAACGTTATCTTCACTCTTCGTGATGATGCTACTACCACAGCTGCAATGAGAAACAACGAGATGTATGATCTTTCTACTCTTGATTGCCTCGATTTCAGCGAGAAGAAGTATCAGCAGAACCTCTGCCATGAGCAGTACAGCTACAAGGGCGGTATCTATGCATTCTACGGAAGCATTTCCGAGCCTCGTGATGGTGTATACTTCAACAAGAAGCTTCTTGAAGATGGCGGACATACCGCAGATGAGATCTATGATCTTCAGAAGAACGGCCAGTGGACATGGGATGCTTGGGAAAGCATCATGAAGGATTGCCAGCGTGATACCGATAACGACGGTACCGTAGATGTTGCAGGTTGGACTGCTAACACTGGTGGTGCAGTAGAAGAGATCATCTTCTCCAACGGCGGTGAGCTTGTTGGTCGTGACAGCAACGGTTACGTGCTGAAGGTTAAGGATCAGGCTACCATCAATGGTCTTGAGTTCGCTAACCGTATGATCAAAGAGTATCGTCATAAAGATCCCGATGTAGACGGCGAGCCCGCTCCTTGGGATTACTACAAGGATTCTTGGAAGAACGGTGACGCTGTATTCCTGCTTGAGCAGGAGTATGCAGGTACTCCCGGTAACTTCCTTGCAGACATCAGCTTCGATGCAGGCTTCGTTATGATGCCTTATGGTCCTGACAAGGCTGACAAGCAGCTTACCAACAGATGGAGCAACAACCCCGCTGTTATCCCTGCTTGCTATACACCTGAGCAGGCTTGGAACATTGCATTCGCATATGATGTATGGTTTGATGTTCCCCCGGAGATCGAGGAAGAGAACAGCATCGTATCCCGTGCACGTTCCGGTATCTTTGACCAGAGAGCACTGGATGAGACCCTGCCTCTCATGAGCGATCCCGCACACGGCTTCGTTACCTATGCAGGTATGATCCCTGACCTTCAGACCGGTCCAGACCTGATCTGGGGTATCAACGGCGAAGCTAAGGTTTCTGAGGCAGTTGATGCTATCGTAGATTCCTGGCAGGCATATGTAGACGCTGCTAACAACTAATTAACAGTATCTGCACCAAAAGTAATACTTCTAAGGGGCGCATCGAAAGATGCGCTCCTTTT